>JALUTJ010000036.1:0-993 GCA_027057985.1 Chromatiales bacterium | reverse complement strand
ATATCAGCCGTATGATCAGCGTCCCGTTAAAATCCGTGGTTGAACGTGCCAAAATCATTGCTGATGGTGATCTGACTCGACCGCCGCTTAAGGTCAGCGGCAAAGATGAGCTGGCCGATCTCACCGAAGCCATCAATCATATGAACCGCAGCCTGAAGAGCATTGTCAACAGTATCTCGGATTCCTCACAGCAAATTGCCAGTTCATCCGAGGAACTCTCCGCAGTCACCGAGCAAACCAGCCAGAGTATCTATGAGCAACAGTCCCAGACTGAACAGGTGGCAACTGCCATGAACGAGATGAGTGCAACGGTTCAGGAAGTCAGCCAGAATATCGCCAACTCTGCACAGGCCTCACATGAAGCCAATCGCGAAACTTCTCAGGGAAGGCAGATGGTGGAAGAAGCTGTTGAAGCCATCCATCAACTCGCTGCACAGATCGAAGATGCGGCAAAAGTCATCCATATCCTGGAACAGGATAGTGAAGATATCACCCGGGTCATGGATGTGATTACTGGTGTTGCCGAACAGACCAACCTGCTGGCACTGAATGCCGCCATCGAGGCCGCCAGAGCCGGGGAACAGGGTCGAGGTTTTGCCGTGGTTGCCGATGAAGTGCGTACACTGGCCGGTCGTACCCAGGAATCGGCTGAAGAAATCAACCAGGTCATCGACAAGCTGCAGTCAGGTTCCCGCAAGGCGGTAGAAGTCATGAACCAAAGCCGCGAAGCCGCTCATGCTGTGGTGGAACAGGCAAGCAGTGCCGGTAATTCACTGGCCTCGATTTCAGCGGCAGTAGCTCAAATCAATGATATGAGCACCCAAATCGCCAGTGCTGCCGAGGAGCAAAGTGCCACATCGGAAGAAATTAACCGCAATATCACCAGTATCAGTGATATGGCAAATGAAACCGTGACCGGGGCTCAGCAAACCTCGACTGCCAGCTCAGAACTGGCGCGCCTTGCAAATGATCTGCAGGGCATGGTGGCCCAGT
>JALUTJ010000035.1 GCA_027057985.1 Chromatiales bacterium | reverse complement strand
GATGAAAGTTTGTCTGCATTAGTTTTAAACAGCATATATTCATCCATGTTAAGATCAACCTCCTTAAATGCCAGTGATTCAAGCCCCATATAAATCCCGGACACTATCTTTTCTCGAGTCTGATTTTTATCGATAAAGTTGTCTGGCAAGATTTTTAGACAGTTAAAGATATAATAGGTTATACCTTCACAATCCACTTCAAGAAACTCACCATATTCATCAATAAAGGTTTTCAGACTAGAGAATGCTTTTTTGTTTAAAACTAGATTTCCTGAAAGCCATGTGGTTATATCAGGAATTGATATCTTATTTGCGATAAAGTTATCACTTTGATAAAAGCTTCCTTTAGGCTTAACCCACTCATTTAATCTTGAATCCGCCCTGAATTTAGCCGAAAAATCAGGCATCTTACTAAACAGCTCACCATTATCAATGGAAAAACTGAGAAATTTTTCAAAATCACTAAGTATTTTGTATATTCTCATATACCTTTATTCCATGCTGAATATTCGGCACCGTCTATTTCCTGAACCAGTAATTCATTTTTTAAATTACCATCCATAATCTGGCGCCTGACCACATTTAGAATTGCTTTAACCTGCCCCCATGAATCTGCGCTCATCAGTATATTAAAAATCCAGTCATAATATCTTACTCTGTGTATACGACTATGAGGTATTGCATTTGGGTACATTGTAGGCCTTGCATCTTTTTTAGTTTTTGGCATCCAGCACCCATTTTCTGGATCATCGATCCTCATTTTTATATCTTTATCAGCCAGAATTACCCGGGCAGGGCTGGCCTCTTTATGAGTACCAGAGACAATATGATGTGCCTCCCAGCGTGGGCCAGGCCGAGGAAATCCAATGCACCTTAAGAATTCTCCAAGCTGTTTTGAAGAATGCTTCTCAGTGGCAAGTGCAAAACTAGTAAGATCAGCACCTTCCCGTCTGAAAGATTGAAGTTTCAACCTAAGTTTATCAAGATTAGCCTTTGTGTAACGTTGTTCAATTCGCTTGAACCTGTCGTATTCTTCCTAAATATGACTATTTTTTATTGCATGCTCAAGAACTGAGTTTAGCCTACTGTTTTTTTATTATCCATATTCATTCCTCCATAAATAAAGTTCCCTTCATATTCCCTGATTAACTATAACGAAACATCTCCAAAATCATTTACAGTCTCCTGTGGCACATCAGACATTCCCCATCTTAATCTTCGATTAAGACTCTGTAGGCCTCATATGAGGAAAAAGCAGGACATCGCGGATCGATGGTGAATCGGTAAATAGCATCACCAGTCGATCGATACCGATACCTTCTCCTGCCGTCGGTGGCATACCATGCTCCAGTGCAGTGATATAATCTTCATCGAAGAACATGGCTTCATCATCACCGGCTTCTTTTTCCTCTACCTGAGCCTTAAACCGTTCTGCCTGATCTTCAGCATCATTCAGCTCTGAGAAGCCATTTGCGATTTCACGACCCCCAACAAAGAATTCAAAACGATCGGTAACAAAGGGATCTTCATCATTACGACGTGCCAGTGGCGATACTTCTGTCGGGTAGGCAGTTATAAAGGTGGGATCCATTAAACGGTGTTCTACAGTTTTTTCAAAAATTTCGATCTGCAACTTACCCAGTCCGTAGCTGTCCTTAAGCGGAATGTCCAGTTTTTCTGCCACGGCACGAGCCTGCTCGAGATCATCCAGCTGGGCTTCGACAAGTTCAGGGTTGAAATGCAGAATGGATTCTTTCACCGTCATGCGCTGGAAAGGTTTACCAAAATCAAACTCCTGTCCCTGATATGGGATCTTTGTCTTTCCTACCACTTTCTCGGCGATGGAACGTAACATCGCTTCTGTAGTATCCATCAGATCACGATAATCGGCATAGGCTTCATAAAACTCGATCATGGTAAACTCTGGATTATGCCGGGTTGATAAACCTTCGTTACGGAAGTTACGATTGATCTCAAAAACTTTTTCAAAACCACCCACAACCAGGCGCTTCAGGTAAAGCTCTGGCGCAATACGCAGGAACAGATCCATATCGAGTGCATTATGATAGGTGGTAAAAGGACGCGCCGTGGCACCACCCGGAATCACCTGCATCATCGGTGTTTCTACTTCAAGAAAACCTTTTTCAGTCAGAAATTCACGGATATGCGCTACGATTTTTGAACGCATAATAAATGTCTGGCGCGAATCCTCGTTCATTATCAGGTCGAGGTAACGCTGGCGATAACGAATTTCCTGATCGGTAATGCCTTTGAACTTCTCTGGCAGTGGGCGCAGTGACTTGGTCAGAAGACGAATCGTTTCAACCTTGATGGAAAGTTCACCTTTGTTGGTTTTCATCAGCACGCCTTCGGCACCAATGATGTCACCAATATCCCACTTCTTAAACTGCTCGTTATAAACACCTTCTGGTAGATCATCACGTGCGACATAGACCTGGATGCGGCCAGACATATCCTGCAGGGTGGCAAAACTGGCCTTACCCATGACACGCTTTAACATCATACGACCAGCAATACTGACACGCAGGTTTAACTGTTCCAGCTCTTCCTTGCTCCTGTCGCCATACTCGGCCTGCAACTCACCCGCCATGACATTGCGGCGAAAATCATTTGGGAATGCGGTTTGACTACTTTCACGAATTGCAGCCAGTTTCTGCCGGCGTTCTGCAATCAGCTTGTTTTCATCGACGGGTTGTTGTTCAGTCTTGTCATTCATCATTATTTCTCTGTTTATTAATCATTAACGCAAAGCTCATGGATACACAGTGAATGCGCTGAAATATCAGTGTCTTTACGTTCTTCTTTATCTTGTAATTTTATAACCCACTTTTAAGGCTGGCTTCGATAAAGGGGTTGAGATCACCATCCAGTACAGCCTGTGTATTACTGCTTTCAACCCCGGTACGTAGGTCCTTGATACGAGACTGATCCAGCACATAGGATCGAATCTGGCTGCCCCAGCCAATATCGGTCTTGCTGTCTTCCATGGCCTGCTTTTCCGCATTCTGCTTCTGCAGTTCAAGCTCATATAACTTGGACTTGAGTTGTTTCATGGCATTGTCTTTGTTCTGGTGCTGCGAACGGCCACTCTGACACTGTACCACGATACCGGTTGGCTCGTGCGTCAGTCGCACCGCAGAATCGGTTTTATTAACATGCTGACCGCCGGCACCACTGGCACGGTAGGTATCAACCCGGATATCAGCCGGGTTGATTTCTATTTCGATATTGTCATCGATTTCCGGTGAAACAAAAACAGAAGAAAAAGAGGTATGGCGACGATTACCGGAATCAAACGGAGACTTGCGCACCAGTCGATGTACCCCGGTTTCGGTACGTAACCAGCCGAAGGCATAATCACCCGTAAACTTGACGGTAGCGCTTTTTATGCCCGCTACTTCGCCAGAAGAAACTTCGACCAGCTCGGTTTTAAAGCCGTTCTTTTCACCCCAGCGCAGGTACATGCGTAATAGCATTTCTGCCCAATCCTGTGCCTCGGTACCACCAGAGCCGGCCTGGATATCGAGGTAGGCATTCTTCTCATCCATTTCCCCGGAGAACATGCGCTGAAATTCAAGTTGTTCCAGCAGTTTTTCCTGTGCATCGAGTTCTTCACTCACCGACTGCACGGTATCTTCGTCATCTTCCTCGACGGCCATATCGAGCAGTTCAACCGCATCGGCAAGACCACTGTCGAGTTCATCGATTATTTCAACGATTTTTTCCAGCGAGGCCCGCTGACGACCCAGTTCCTGGGCGCGTTCCGGATCGTCCCAGACATCCGGCTGCTCAAGTTCACGGACTACTTCGGCGAGCTGTTCCTTTTTATTTTCATAGTCAAAGATACCCCCTAAGGACGTCGGTACGATCCTGGTAGTCTTTGATACGTGCTTTGAGTGGATTAATTTCCAACATCTTGAAATCCATAAAAAAATAAAGGCGCTATCTTACCTAAAACCTGAACCGATGTCATGGAATGTGTCTAAAAACCTGCCTTTCAAGGCAGTGGCTCGATATGCTCCACCATCAGTTGCAGGCTCTTATTGCCCCGAAACAGGTTCACATCAAGTCGGTACGCCAGCCGCAGCTTTTGTGTCGAAGCGGGCCAGTCTGCATCGCTGCTATTAAAGGCAATGGCATCGACCTCAGTATCACTGCCCTCGGCCTGCAAGGTGAGTTTAAGGTGTCGTTCAGCAACCACCCGCTTATACCTGATATGAAAAATGCCATCGAAAACCGGCTCGGGAAAAGCCTGGCCCCAGGGTCCGGCAAAACGCAGTTCTTCGGCCGTTTGCAGGTTAAATTCTTCGCTCTTGAGCTCGCCATCACTCATAATAATCCCGGTCAGATCGGTTTCAGACAGGTGCTGGCGGACTTCCTGATCGAAAGCAGCACTAAATAGCGCATAGTCTTCCTCGGCAATGCTTAAGCCAGCCGCCATGGCGTGGCCACCAAATTTTTTAATCAGTCCCGGATGACGGGTGGCAATCGCATCCAGCGCATCACGGATATGCAGTCCCTTGATCGAACGGCCTGAGCCCTTTAACTGGCCATTTTCCGCTGGAGCAAAAACAATCACCGGCCGGTGCCAGCGATCCTTGATACGGGAGGCAATAATACCGACCACACCTTCATGAAAATCACGATCGTGCAGGCAGAGGCCATAAGGTAAGTCGCTATCATCGAGTTGCATATGTGCCAGTATTTTTTCTGCCTGCTGTTTCATATCCGCTTCGATATCTCGACGGGCATGGTTGATTTCATCGAGCTGTTGCGCCAGCTGCCCTGCATAAGCCAGGTTATCACTGAGCAGGCACTGGATGCCCAAAGTCATATCATCAAGCCTGCCAGCGGCGTTTAAACGTGGAGCAATGGCAAAAGCAAAATCACTGGCAACCAGACGACTGCTATCACGGCCAGCGACATCGATCAGGGCACGAATCCCGTTTGAAACATGACCGGAACGAATTCGCGCCAGCCCCTGTGAAACAAGAATCCGGTTGTTATAATCCAGTGGTACCACGTCTGCCACAGTGCCCAGTGCCACCAGGTCCAGCAGATTGGCGAGGTTTGGCTCATCGAGTCCCTGCTGCTGGAACCAGCCCTGTTGTCTTAAATAGCTACGCAGCGCAAGCATGACATAAAAAATCACTCCTACCCCGGCCAGCATCTTGCTTGTAAAACCATCACCGGGCTGGTTAGGATTAACGATCACCGCCGCTTCGGGCAACACCTCTCCGGCAAGATGATGATCGGTGACGATAACCTCTATTCCCAGCCTGTTTGCCGTGATGACACCCTCGATACTGGAAATACCATTATCCACGGTGATAATCATATCCGCATTGAACTGCTCTTTTGCTACGGCCACGATTTCCGGACTCAGTCCATAGCCGAATTCAAACCGGTTTGGTACCAGGAATTCAACATTGATCGCCCCCATACTGCGCAGTGCTTTTACCGCTACCGTGGTGCTGGTCGCGCCATCTACATCAAAGTCACCAACGATAACGATGCGTTTTTGCTGCTTAATTGCAGCGGCAATTTTTTCTGCGGCTTGCTCGCAGCCTTTTAAGCCGGTAAAGGGTAAGAGGTTATGAATAGAATAATCCAGCTCATTATCATTTTGAATATGCCGGTTAGCATAAACACGTTTTAACAGCGGTGCATCAGCATTTACCGACTGCGCAGATATATCGGAATAACGTTGAATCGACTTATGCATTTTTAAACCGGGTAAAAGAAGAAGGCCGTTTAAAGTGTTGTAACAGGGTCTTTTTATTTATTATGATTTCAGTACCGGTATTATCCATGATTTTCAGTGCATCTATCATACCTTTTTGTAACAGGCTTTCTACAGCCTGAAAATAATCCTGTTCCATCTGGTTTAAAATAGTGATAAAGCGATACAGATCATTTTCTCTTGCTGCTTCAAGCAGCGTATCTAGCACAATAAAAACCGTATTATCTTTTTTCATTGCAGCCATACCCTCGCCGGGTTCAACCACATTGATCCCCAGGTAATAGCCAAGACCTCGAAAGACAGGATCAGTCGTTGCAAGTACATCAGGCAGAGGTTTTGTTTTTATTTCAGGCAATACACCTCCACCCCATAACCAGGTCGCATTGACTGGTGGTTGATGTTGGCTTTCACGTTGCTGGTTTACCGTATGAGAGTGAAGCAGCATTTGAATTTCATTACTGATCTTGCGCCAGTAAATTTCATCCTCCCCCCGGGGCAGAAAGGGACGCACATCCTGTCCCAGTGCCTGATAAACAGGGGAAGTATCGATACGGGTATGAGTATTGCTAAACAGGTACCAGCGGTGCGGAGCTGCCATATACAGCTGCCAGGGCTCATCACTGAAATGCCTGTTAATGGTATCGACCAGCTCCATGGCTTCTTTTTCTGTTAATGCCAGTTGCTCATGCGCCAGCATCACTGCACTATCACGATCGGGCTGCAGGTAAACAGGATCCATACGAAAACAGGTATTATTATCCAGCCGGCCATCAAAATCAGCCTCAGCCTG
>JALUTJ010000034.1 GCA_027057985.1 Chromatiales bacterium | reverse complement strand
GTGTATACATATGGTGTGATTATACGCAGTCATAATCTGCGTATAATCACACCATATGTATACACGTTGTCCACAATGTAGCACCGTTTTCCGGGTCACCGACCGTCAGCTGGCAATTGCCAATGGCAAGGTACGCTGTGGCAAATGCCAGCATATCTTTAATGCCCGGGAGCATGCCATTGACGATCTGCCGCTGGCAGCTCAGTCTGCAACAGCAGAAAAAGTAACGCCTGCGCCAGCAGAAAAAACACCGCAGCCCGCAACACCTGCGGTTTCAGCCACGCCGAAACAAAAGCAGACCAGACAATCCAGCGAAAATGATATTCGTGATCTTTCATCGCTTTTCAGCAGCAAGGCAGCAGAAACAAAAAAGACTGCCGAACAAGCTCCCAGCGAAGCCACTTTTACCGATACCGATCCCGAACTGGCGGCAATGCCTGCAACTGATAAACCCGATATTAACCATGCCGCTACCATGATTGTAGAACCGGCCAAAGACGACAGGGATGATTTCTTTGCTACCAATATCGATCTCGATGCTGCCATCAATGAAATCACCCGCGGCCTCGATAATGAAACTAACACGACTGTCGACCCAGCCAGAGAATCTGAAATAGCAAGCGATGAGTTCGATAACGGTCCGGAAGCCGAAGATATCCTGGTTATCGATGGAGAAGATAACAAAGAAGAGAAAGACAGCGACGATGTCTTTCACACCGATGCCTATGATGCTACCAAGGCCGACAGTGTTGCCGACATCCTGGAGGAAATGGAAGCCCAGCTATCCCTCGATATACAACCACCGGAAGATGCACAACAGGTCGACAGTTTTATTGAGAATTATAACCCCGACCAGGAATTTGATTTTCTTGAGCTGGATGAAGGCGAAGAAAAAGCAGGTAAGAACGAACCCGCCGCTCTGGATATGGACGAGTTCAGTAGTGACACCGATGAAGAAGAACTCTTTACCGACATGGATCTCAGTGATCTGCATGAAAGTGAAAATATCAGTGAAGTCATCGACAATGAATTTGTAACACACAAAGCCGATAAAGAAGAGGAAGACGAAGTTCCACTACAGCTACGTGATGATATTGCCGAGTTACATGGCCCTGCAGCGGTAAGAATTCACCCGCTATTAAAACTGCTTGTTATTATTCTCCTTTTATTGCTGTCAGTGCTACAAATTGCCTACTTTAGAGCCTACCAGCTGGTGCAACTCGTACCACAAAGCCGGCCATTACTGGAACAGTTCTGTGAACAGGTCAGCTGTCATTACTCCGGGCCACGTGATTTAAGTAAAATCCAGTTACTCAGTCGTGATGTACGCCTGCACCCCAGAGAAAAAAATGCACTTTTGATATCTGCGTCCGTGATTAACAAGGCCGCTTTTGCCCAGCCCTACCCGAATATTCATATTCGTCTCTCCGATATCTCCGGTAACGTGGTAGCGGAGCGGGTTTTCACTCCAAAAACTTATATGGGAAAATTAAGCAACCCGTTTTTACTGATGAAACCCGGCGTTCCTGTACATATCAATTTTGAAGTTATCGATCCCGGCAAGGAAGCGGTGAACTTTGAATTCAGTTTTCTCTAACCCGGTTCCTTTTTCTGCCCTTCAGCCCGCTATTTAAGTAATTGCTTAAGTGCAAATATCCCGGCTGCCTAGCGCATAAGTGGGGGATGATCAAGCAAGAAAGTTGAACTTGATCTCTTAAATTTTCAGCCAACTAAAGGTATGATTGCTCTCCCCCACGTAATCACAATTTTAATATTTTCGAACAATTGGTCTTTTAATGCGTATTGGTCCTTACCAGTTGAGTAACAAACTGATCCTTGCCCCTATGGCCGGTGTCACCGACTTGCCTTTCCGCAGGTTATGTCGCCAGCTTGGTGCAGGCATGGCCGTGTCGGAAATGGTTTCATCCAACTCCCTGCTCTGGGGTAGCGATAAAACTAAACGTCGGGCTTCGCATGATGGCGAGACCGATCCGAAATCGGTACAGATCATGGGCACCGAACCCGCAATGATGGCTGAAGCCGCGCGTTATAATGTTGACAACGGCGCTCAGATAATTGACATCAATATGGGGTGCCCGGCAAAGAAGGTCTGTAACGTGCTCGCCGGCTCTGCCCTGTTACGCGACGAAAAACTGGTCGCCGATATTCTCAACGCAGTAGTCAAAGCCGTTGATACCCCGGTGACCCTGAAAATACGCACCGGCTGGGACCAGCAAAATCGTAATGCGGTCAATATTGCCCGTATTGCCGAGGATGCCGGTATCCAGTCACTGGCCATCCATGGCCGTACCCGTGCTGACCAGTATCGTGGTGACGCGGAATACGACACCATTGCCGATGTCAAAAGCCGTGTTTCCATTCCGGTGGTGGCCAACGGAGATATTAAAACACCCGAAAAAGCAAAGTTTGTGCTCGACTATACCGACGCTGATGCCGTTATGATTGGCCGTGCCGCCCAGGGCCGACCCTGGATCTTCCGAGAGATCAATCACTACCTCGAAACCGGGGAACGTTTACCCGAACCGGGGGTTGCAGAAATCCGCGACATCCTGATTGATCACCTGGAAAATCTTTATGCTTTCTACGGGGAATTTACCGGAGTGCGGGTTGCTCGCAAACACATCAGCTGGTACAGCAAGGGTCAGTCCCACGGTGCCGCTTTCCGCCAGGCTGTATGCCGGGTGAACAGTATCGATGAGCAGCTTGCCATGACTCATGAATTTTTTGAACGCCTATTAGAGAAGGAGGAAATAGCAGCATGACAGAAGCCGCATTAGTGGACCCTGCTATTACACAATTACATCCACAAGAAGAAGACAAAAAACCTTTACGTGCCTGTGTTGAAGATGCCATGCAAGGCTACTTCAAACAACTGGAAGGTCACCACACCAACGACCTCTACCAGATGGTTTTAAGTGAAATCGAAGAACCTTTATTCCGCAGCGTGCTCGAATATACTCGCGGTAACCAGAGCAAGGCATCCGAGTTACTCGGCATCAACCGTGGCACTCTGCGCAAAAAGCTGAAAATGTACGGCCTGAATAACTGATCATTCTGCCGTTAGCAAACAGGCAACAACACAACCACGAGGAATACGGAAACAAAATAAGCAGTTTAAATACCTGTGTACATAGGTAAAAGAAGTGTTTATGAGGCAGGAAGCCGTTGTCGATCAGGACCGTGGGCCGCAGGGAGAGCGGCCCCCGAGCCTACAGGGATGTATTTACGGCGTGTCTTGATCGGCAATGGCTGAATGACCTCCATAGCTGTATTTAAAATACTTAATTTTTGCGGGAAATCAGACTATAACCCGTGTAATTCCTGTCCCTCGTGGTTTCATCTTTATAAATTACGGAAAACATCATGTCTAAAATCACCCGCGCCTTAATCAGTGTTTCGGATAAAACCGGTATCGTTGAATTTGCCAAAAGCCTGTATACCTATCACGGCATTGAAATTCTCTCCACCGGTGGTACGGCAAAGTTACTTGCCGATAATGGTATTCCGGTTATCGAAGTTTCCGATTACACCGGTTTCCCTGAAATGATGGATGGCCGGGTCAAGACCCTGCACCCGAAAGTACATGGTGGCCTGCTTGGTCGCCGTGGTACCGATGATGCGGTGATGCAGGAACATGATATTCCGCCTATCGATATGGTCGTGGTCAATCTTTATCCCTTCGAGGAAACCGTGGCCAGACCGGATTGCACTCTCGCCGATGCAATTGAAAATATCGATATCGGTGGCCCCACCATGCTGCGTTCCGCCGCCAAGAACCACGCCGCGGTTACCGTGGTCGTCGATGCGACGGATTACAACCGGGTGCTGAATGAACTCAAAGACAATAAGGGTGAAGTCAGCGCCGCCACCCGTTTTGATCTTGCTGTGAAAACCTTTGAGCATACCTCGCATTACGATGGTGCTATTGCCAATTACCTTGGCCGTATCGACAGTGAAGGTAACAAGGCGACCTTCCCGCGTACCTTTAACAGCCAGTACCATAAGGTACAGGAAATGCGTTACGGCGAGAATCCTCATCAGGCAGCTGCATTCTATGTGGAGCAGAAAACATCCGAAGCCAGTATAGCCACGGCAAAGCAGTTACAGGGCAAGGAACTCTCCTATAACAATATTGCCGATACCGATGCTGCACTGGAATGTGTAAAGCAGTTCAGTGACAGCCCGAGCTGTGTCATCGTCAAACATGCCAACCCCTGTGGTGTTTCCAGCAGTCACAGCCTGTTACAGGCCTATGAAAATGCCTATGCCACCGATCCGGAATCGGCCTTTGGTGGCATTATTGCCTTTAACCAGGAGCTCGACGGTGAAACCGCAGAAACGATTGTAGAGCGCCAGTTCGTTGAAGTCATTATCGCCCCGAAGGTTAGCCAGGATGCAATCAAGGCCGTGGCGAAAAAGAAGAATGTACGCCTGCTCGAATGTGGCCAATGGCCACAACAACCGACGGCACGACTGGACTTCAAACGCGTCAACGGCGGTCTGCTGGTTCAGGATGCCGACCTGCAACTTTATAATGAATTAAAAGTAGTGACCCGCCGTCAACCCTCCGAGGATGAAATGCGCGACCTGCTGTTTAGCTGGCAGGTAGCGAAGTTCGTTAAATCCAATGCCATTGTCTATGCCCGTAACAATATGACCATAGGCGTCGGTGCCGGACAGATGAGCAGGGTCAACTCGGCGCGTATTGCCGGTATCAAGGCTGAACATGCCGGGCTGGAAGTCAAAGGCTCGGTAATGGCCAGCGATGCCTTCTTCCCCTTCCGTGATGGTCTCGATCAGGCCGCTGAAAATGGCATCCGTGCCGTTATCCAGCCAGGGGGGTCAATGCGGGATGATGAAGTGATTGCAGCAGCAAACGAACATGATATCGCCATGGTCTTTACCGGTATGCGGCATTTCCGCCATTAGAAACTGTCGCGAAATAAATATTTTCAACTGCAATATACATACCGTTACCAGGGCAGTAATGACAATCCCTTTTCAAGACCGTCAGCAGCAAGGATGCTGCTGTCGAGCCTATAGGGGTGAGTTTTGTTACTAACAAAACGAACGGGAGCACAGGGAGGTGCGACCTGGACTTTCTTTGTGGAGCTGGAGGCGTAACAAAGAAAGTATTTACGGCGTGTCTTGAAAAGGGTTGCCATTACTGCCATTCGGCTAAACCTAAACCAGATAACGCCTGCCACTATTTACAGCTTTTAGTTGCCACCCCGGTTTTATCACCTTTTACCAGGGTAAACTGATCGATCACTTTACCTCTGCGATTAATAAAATAACTTTTCAGGCTATTGCCACTGATATCAACAATCACCGAACCCGCATCAGCAGAAGTATATGGCATCGCCGGGTGATTCAGCGGCCCCTGGTTTTCATTTGAAGACGAGCCGGCCACGGTGTAAAGTGTGCCATTATAAGAGCTAATCACCGGGGCACGTTTACTGTAATGATGTGCCTTGCCACCATACTGGCGAATATAACTTTTGTTAAAACTGTCTGAATAGCCATAGTAACAGTTCATCAGTTCGGAACGCTCATACATGTGAGAGTGGCCACTAAAAAGAATATCGGCACCATACTTTTCAAGAATCGGGACGATATTTTCGCGCAGTTCAACCATGCGACCACGACTATCACGTTCACTGTCAGAATCATGCGAGCCTTTGGTATAAGGCGGGTGATGTGAAATCACCAGCAACCATTTCTGAGGACCTTTCTCGATATTTGCCGTACGAGAAGCCGTGAACAGATCTTTTTCCAGCCACCTTGCCATATCACCGTCCCTGTCCAGGTTACTTGCCTGTGAATCCAGCATCACCACATGCACGTTCGCATAATCAAAGGAATAATAATGCTCGGTAGCAGAAGGTACTCCGCCACTTTCTGCTTTGGTGGGCAAAGTAAAGATATCGAAAAAGGCCCAGCGCCGATCATCGTGGTTACCATAACCCGGCCATACCGGCGTATTGATCAGGATATTTCTGTATGGTTCAAAAAAACCTTTTTGAAATTGATCGTTTGTACCAGAACGGTAGGCATTGTCTCCAAGGGTAATCCATAAATCCGGTTGATATGTTTTTTTACCGGCAAGTGGATGCTGTTTAACCCAGTCCAGCATGGCATTACGAACATCGGCCTGTATCTGGTTGGCATTACCCTGATCCCCGGTAATCCATAAGCGCACAGGTCGTGACTGGCCGGGCTGTGGACTGGTGACAAAATAATAATCCCTGCCCTGATAAATAGCTTTATCCGCCCTGCTGATCCGATAATAATATTTTGTTGCTGGCTTCAGTTTACTCAGGCGTATTTCATGTTCTTTCGTTGCCTGTTTTTCTGTACTGAACTTATTCAGTGCATTGATGTTTTCACCATAGAAGACCTGGCCTGGATAACTTTGCTTGCTATGCCAGCGGATAGACATGGCATGGGGCGCCGGCATTTGCAGGTACGGCGCACGCTCACCGGAATAAAAGCCATCGATCCAGATCTGTATCGGCCGACCGATTGCCAGGA
>JALUTJ010000033.1 GCA_027057985.1 Chromatiales bacterium | reverse complement strand
GTATAGCCGTACCTCTGTTTCGGCAGAGCAACTCAGCCCGGCACAGATGTTTTTTGTTGGCCTGCTCGAAGATGCACGGGTTGAATACAAGGCCGTTAACAGTTTTCCGGGGCTAAAGAAACTCTGGGTTTCACTGATGCAGGCCGAATACGATGAGCCGGTAGAACATGAAACCGTGCCAGTGCTGGAAAAGCTGGCACTGCAGTTACTGGATAAAAATGTTAACTGTGATGATCCACAATTGAACCAGTTCGTGGAAAAATTCCATAACGAAATCGAAGCCAACCAGGACGATAATCATTTTTCCTGGATGATGGGTATCGAACTGTACAATATCTTTGCCGGGCGCAAGGCCGTTCCAAGCCTGCGTATTCTGGAACGCTATCGTATTCCCTATCGTGACGATAACCGTATCGTCTGGCACTTTGAAGAAGTGGACTGGAATGCCGGCGTTGAATACCTGCCTGCCAGTCAGCGCCAGGTACGCAAGCACGTCAGTGTTATCGAGATGGCCAATGAAGTGGATTGCGAACTGGCAGGCGATGATGCCCAGGAAGTGTGGATCTGTTCCACCGAGATGCGTCCCTACGAGGACGATCTCACCGACAACACCAAAAGCTTCAATGAGATGTGGGGTAAGGAACCTATCTCGGATCCTTTCCATTACCAGGAATGGGATTACCAGATCCAGTTACACCGCCCCGACTGGGTGACCGTGTTTGAACGCCGGCAGCCAAAAGGCGACCCGGAAGTGATTGAAGACATACTTACCGAGCACAAGCCGATTGCGCATCGTATCCGCCAGATTATCGATCTGCTTGCTCCTGCTGGTGTACAACGGCAGCGCGGCCTGGAAGATGGTGACGAGGTCGATATCAATGCCGCGGTTGATGCCATGGTATCGATACGCATGGGTGAACAACCAAACCCGCGCATTACCATGCGTAATGTGTTGAAGACCCGCGATCTTGCCGTTGTGGTCCTGCTGGATTTATCCGAGTCCACCAATGAAAAACTGGGCAACTCGGAAAAAACCGTGCTGGAACTGACCCGCGAAGCGGCAACCCTGGTTTCGGTAGCAATGGAAGGTATCGGTGATCCCTTTGCCCTGCATGGCTTCGCCTCGGATGGTCGCCATGATGTACAGTATTATCGCTTCAAGGATTTCAACCAGCACTTCGATGATGAGGCGAAGTCTCGCCTGGCCGGTATGCAGGGTGGCTTATCCACCCGCATGGGTGCTGCCTTACGCCATGCCTCGCACCACCTGCTGAAGCAACAGGAAAAACGCAAGTTGATCCTGCTGGTAACCGATGGCGAACCGGCCGATATCGATGAGCAGGATCCACAACACCTGCGTATGGATACCAAGAAGGCAGTAGAAGAACTCTATACCAATGGTGTGCTGACATACTGCCTGACGCTGGATCCACTGGCCGATAATTATGTGAAACGCATCTTTGGTGAAAACAATTATACGGTAATAGATCATGTTGATCGTTTACCAGAGCAGTTGCCTTTACTGTTTGCCAGCCTCACCGGGTAAAGAGCATGACACGTATCCACGATGTGCCGGTTTATGTGTCGCGTAAGGATGAGATAGAAGCACAACTTTATAACCTGTGGCGACGGGCGAAACTGCATTTATCTCTGCCATTACGGATTGAACTGGAACCATCGAAGCAGATGGTACTGATTATCGACCAGGAACACTGGGAGGTCGTGGATCAGAACCAGTACGATCTACCGATACTGGCCTGGCTGGATTTTAAAGATGCCGGTCGCAGCAGCCTGCATACACCCGTAGGCTGTAGGCTGAACTATTATCATTACATGGCCAATCGTTTGCGGGGTAAGGCTCTGCAGGCACTGGAACAGGAACTGAATCAACGACTCAAAGCCGATGACGCTAATGTCATCCCCTTGAAGCCGGAGTAGAGGAAACGGGTAACTACTATGCCATTAGTC
>JALUTJ010000032.1 GCA_027057985.1 Chromatiales bacterium | reverse complement strand
AATTAAAACACATACAACAATATGTAAGGCTTGAATATAATATAAATTAGCACAAAATAAGTTCACGAATAAGAGAACTGAGAACGCACATTTCTTATAAAACTATTTTGGTATATATTATATTTAAACATCCAGTTTATCTTTACTAAT
Source organism: Chromatiales bacterium (assembly GCA_027057985.1). GTDB lineage: Bacteria > Pseudomonadota > Gammaproteobacteria > UBA6429 > Thiohalophilaceae > JAGLTQ01. The sequence continues at coordinate 1,828 of JALUTJ010000032.1, read as the reverse complement.
TTGCTCGTACTTTCCGACTGCACGAATTTTCCCGTTGTGAAGCTCAAAAATAATATCACAGTCCTTGACTGTGCTTAATCTATGCGCAACTATTATGATAGTTTTTTTTCCATGCAGCTTATTTATAGCATGCATAACTTCCTTTTCTGTATCTATATCTAACGCGCTAGTTGCCTCATCAAATATTAAAATTGAAGGATTATGATATAATGCTCTGGCAATTGCTATCCTTTGTTGCTGACCGCCACTTAACCGAGTACCTCGCTCACCAACAATTGTATTAAGCCCATCTGATAGCGAAGAAATAAATTCGTTTAAGTTAGACATTTCAACTGCCTGTTGAACCAAGTTTAAATCAATATCATGTTTATTTATGCCAAAGGCAATATTATTCAACAACGTATCATCAGATAGGTAAATTGACTGTGGGACGTACCCAATGTTGTCTTGCCAATTACGTAAATTATCGTGTATGTTATATTCATCTACTAATATTTCTCCAGTAGTTGGTCTTACTAAACCTAGTAGTAAATTAAGCAATGTTGTTTTACCTGAGCCCGATGTTCCAATGATGCCAATAGATTCACCAGCATTAATCTTAAAGCTAATATTGTTAAGTGAATACTTAGTAGCGCCAGGATATTTAAATGATACATTATTGATTGAAATCTCTTCTACATTTAAAATATCCTGATTAGTATTATTTTCATATTCAGAAATATCTGTCTTTTCGTTTAGCTCATCATAAATTGCATTTACAGTTATATGGCTAAATCGTAGTTTTTGTAGCGAACTCATAATTCTAGTAGCAGAGGGGGCTAACCTGAAGGTTGCTGCTGCGAACAGGCCCATTATAGTAATAACTTCGTCTGGACTTTTATGTTGATAAAATGAAACAATCACGACTAATGTCAAACCAGCTATTGCTATTACTTCGAACCAGAGACGTGGTATTTGATTTACGATTGTATTATTACGCAAGAGTTTTGCGTCTATCTTATTATGATGCCTGAATTTTTTTAAGAACTCTTCTTCTCTTCCTAATATTTTAATATCACGAATAGCACCCAAACCTGTCTGGATACTCTGTATACGATAACCTTCATGATAGTGTCTTAAATTACCCCATTTCCTTAATTTATTTTTTATCATCGCGTAAAAAACAGTTCCGCCTACAAAAAGTAGAACAACGGACATCATTGACAACCATGTAGTCATATAAAATATCAGCAAAGTCAAACTTATGGCAACTAAAAACTCTGAAACCAATACTAACAAGGGCATAAGTACTGCAGTAGCAAATACAGTGGATTCTTCAGTAATAATTTGAATGAGTTGAGCAGTGTTTCTTACAAGATGAAAAGTATATGGCTGCCTTATGTAATGTGTAAACAACCTGTCAGATATCACTTTTCGTACGTTAAAAGTAAAACGAGTTTGCACATAAATAAGAAAAGCTATATATGTATTTTTTATCAGGAATAAAATGACCATAAATGTCAAGAGAACAATTATTTGTATTTCGACCTCTGGATAATCAAATATATCAAAAATATTACTTATAACAGGATATTTGTTAATAGATTCCTGACCAGTAAATAAAGCAATCAAAGGTATAATCATGCTCACACCTATTGTTTCCATGGCAACTCCGATAAGCATTAATAACAATAGAATAATACTATTTCTACGTTGTCTGCTATTGAAAATTAGCCATATTTTTTTCAGTAGGTTTAGGAATCCTTCACGATTTTTCATTATAAGTTTTAATATATGTGATTTTTTTTGTAACTAACAATTATAAGAGCTTGATATTTAACTATAATAT
>JALUTJ010000031.1 GCA_027057985.1 Chromatiales bacterium | reverse complement strand
CCAAGGAAGGCAGGTTTAAAGTATTTGAGTAACTGAGGCCGGAAGGTATCAAGCAATACATCCGGATCGGGCACTTCATCCGATTGTGCACAGATGGCCCGAATATGTTCTTCCGCAGCATTGGAGGTCATAATTATCACCGTGTTACGGAAATCGATATCACGACCTTCACCATCCTTGATGGTACCTTTATCGAACAGGTTATAGAAAATATCCTGCACGCCTGGGTGGGCTTTTTCCATTTCGTCCAGCAGGATAACACTGTGCGGTTTACGACGGACGGCTTCAGTCAGTACACCACCTTCACCGTAACCGACATAGCCCGGTGGTGAACCGAGTAGCATGGAAACCTTATGTTCTTCCTTGAATTCGGACATATTGATAGTGGTAATATTCTGTTCACCACCATAAAGAATATCAGCCAGTGCCAGTGCAGTTTCGGTTTTACCGACACCACTGGAACCCACCATAAAGAAAACACCGACAGGTTTACGTGGATCAGTTAGACCGGCGCGTGAAGTGCGAATGCTTTCGGCGATAGCATGCAGGGCATGATCCTGACCTATGACACGTTCAGCAAGTACATCACCAAGGTTAAGGATGGATTGAATTTCATCGGTAACCATCTTGCCAACGGGGATGCCGGTCCAGTTCGCAACCACCTCGGCAATAGCCTGACTATCGACGTTTACCTGGATAAGAGGGTTTTCACCCTGAATTTCTTCAAGTTCATCCATCAACTGACGAATCTTGTTCTGGATATCCTGTTTTTCATTATCAGAAAGTGCTTCCAGCTCCTCGTTATCTTTTTCAGCCTGTTGTGCATGGAAGTCGTTTTCAATCTTCTCCTGCAATTGATGAATTTGATCAACAATGGCTGATTCTTTGTCCCACTGTGCTGTCTGTTCCTTGAGCAAGGTTTCGTAAGAGGCTTTTTCTGTCTCCAGTTCCTGGATACGTTCTTCACAGTTACCCAGTGTGGCATGCTCGCGTTGTAGAGACATAATATTGGTTTCACACTGTGCGATATGCCTGCGCGTATCTTCAATCGAGGCCGGGGTTGCGCTCTGGCTGAGGGAGACCCGGGCACAGGCAGTATCCAGCAGGCTGACTGATTTATCTGGTAACTGGCGCGCGGTAATATAACGGCTGGAAAGCTTGACCGAATCCACAATGGCTTCATCCATAATCCGTACACCATGATGATTCTGTAACATCACGGATATGGCGCGCATCATGTTAATGGCTTTTTCTTCATCCGGTTCTTCCACCTTGACTACCTGGAAGCGACGGGTAAGGGCAGGGTCGCGTTCGAAATACTTCTTGTATTCAGCCCAGGTCGTGGCGGCGATAGTTCTTAGTTCACCACGTGCCAGAGCCGGTTTTAGCAGGTTGGCGGCATCACCCTGGCCTTCCTTGCCACCGGCACCAATCAGGGTGTGGGCTTCATCAATAAACATGATAATGGGTTGTGGTGAAGCCTTGACTTCAGCAATAACCGACTTAAGACGATTTTCAAATTCACCTTTCACACTGGCTCCGGCCTGTAATAGCCCGAGATCGAGAGTGCGGACACAGACATCTTTGAGCGGTTCCGGGACATCGCCAGAGGCAATACGCAGGGCAAAACCTTCAACAACGGCAGTTTTACCCACCCCGGCTTCACCGGTAAGAATAGGATTATTCTGCCTGCGGCGAATAAGGATATCGATGATCTGGCGAATTTCTTCATCTCGGCCAAGTACCTTGTCGATTTTTCCCTGTTTCGCCGCTTCGGTGAGATTAACGGTAAACTTGTCCAGCGCAGGTGACTTGCTGGGTGTGGCATTGGCCTCATTCACTGATGTATCGCCCATATCGGCAGTAGCAGATTCGCTGGTAGTACCAACGATAGCTGCAACAACGGCACGCAGTGATTCAGGTGGAATTTTTTTCAGTTCGCCTGAAGAGGCTTCGGTACTGCGGCGCAGGCTATCATCCAGCATGAG
>JALUTJ010000030.1:341-1992 GCA_027057985.1 Chromatiales bacterium | reverse complement strand
TTTAAAACTATTGACATCCTTGTTGATACTGCTAATATACAACGATAATTGTTGCAATTTTACAACCAAAAACAAAAAGGGGGATGAAAATGTCAGAAATTAAAAACGCAGCAGAAGCAGCAACAAATATTTTACTCGCTTGGGCAAAAAAAGAAGAAAGCAAAGGATACACCAGAAACTTGGAACAAGCAGCAAAAATATATAAAACAATAGGGGATGAGGAAGGGAAAAAAAGAGTATACAATCTCCTAATAAGGATGTACGAAATATGCTATGATGATCCCTATGTTTATAGAAGACTGGGAGGATACTACAAAGAGATAGGAAACAGGAAAAAATCCAAACAATACTTCCAAACTGCTGCGGAAATATTTGTAAAGCAAAAAAAGTGGTGGGAGGCATATGAATGCCTCAAACAAGCTGGCGAAAAAGAAGAAGCGCAAAAACTAGCTACTGAGGCGGCCGAAGAAATGGAAAAGGAAGGCCACTATCATGAAGCTGCTTCCCTCTATGAAGAGAGCGGCAATATAAAAAAAGCTTTAGAAATGCACCTGCAAGTAATTAACAAATACAACAGAAACAATATAATTCCTGCTCATTTCCAGGATATAACAAAAATGGCGGAAGTAGACAAGCTTCTGCTAACCGTGCTTCTGGAGTTTATGGAAAGAAATGCAGAAAAACTTAATAAAAATAACCTCAAAGTCACCTTATAATAAGGTGACTTTTTTATCAGAACAACCCCGCCAGAAGGACGGGGTTGTTGTCTTGTTGTCTTGTCTATTGTAAATCAACTTTTAAACCAAAAGTGGGGCGATGACAATAGCGATAATTGCCATCAGCTTAATCAAGATATTAAGACTGGGGCCAGAAGTGTCTTTAAAAGGATCACCAACAGTATCTCCTACCACTGCTGCTTTATGGGCATCTGAACCCTTACCGCCTAAATTTCCTGCTTCAATATATTTCTTGGCATTATCCCAAGCCCCGCCAGAATTAGCCATAATAACAGCCAGTAAAAACCCTACAACAGTTGAGCCAACCAACATACCTGCCAGCGGAGCTCTACCCAAAATAAATCCGACTAATACTGGAACGACAATCGCCAAAACTCCCGGCACAACCATATGGCGCAAAGCTGAATCAGTGGAAATGGCCACGCACCGAGCATAATCTGGCTTGCCTTCTCCGCTCATAATGCCTTTTATCTCTCTAAATTGCCGCCTGACTTCTTCTACCATTTCCTGGGCAGTTGTTCCGACTGACTTCATAGTTAAAGCGGAAAAAAGAGCCGGCATAAGACCGCCAATAAACACACCCACCAAAACTTTAGGGTCAAGCAAGTCAACTGTGTTTAAACCAACCACATGACCATAAGTAACAAGTAACACCAAACTGGTAAGAGCAGCGCTGCCAATAGCAAAACCCTTGCCAATTGCTGCAGTGGTGTTACCAACCGCATCAAGCTCTTCCGCTCTTTCTCTGGTCTCCTGGCCCATGCCAGCCATTTCAGCAATACCGGCTGCATTATCAGCCACAGGTCCATAGGTATCTGTTGCCAAGGTAATGCCCAAAGTAGCTAGCATTCCTACGGCGGCAATGGCAATGCCATAAAGCTGGGCTTGGCTGTAAGCAATGCTAATAGCTGCGC
>JALUTJ010000030.1:0-331 GCA_027057985.1 Chromatiales bacterium | reverse complement strand
ATTACTAAAACCGGCACAACCGTTGACATCAACCCCAAAGCAAAGCCAGAAATAATGTTGGTAGCTGGCCCTGTTACTGAAGCTTTGGCAATTGCTTGGGCTGGTTTGTTTTTTTCTGAAGTGTAGTATTCAGTTACCAAACCAATAACTATTCCCGCTACTAAACCAACTAAAATTGACCAATATACGCCAATTGAACCAACGGTATACTTAACCAAAGGATAAGACAAAACCGCTACTAAAAGGGCTGCTAAAAATATGCCTGAGTTTAAAATATTATGAACATTTTTTGATTTGTTAAGAAACACGACCAAATTACCAATAATTGAAG
>JALUTJ010000029.1:5632-6632 GCA_027057985.1 Chromatiales bacterium | reverse complement strand
ATGGTACCCAGGTAAACGGCTGCCTGATAAAATCTATCGAACTACGTAACGGTGATATTATCCAGATTGGCTCTCATCATTTTGTTTATGAAACCGATGATGAGGCAGCGATGGAAGAAACCGCCATTTACCTGCCGGATGAAGAATAAACCCACCTTGTCAGAACTGACTTAATCTTTATCTGCTAGATCGTTATAGAGAATAGAGATATGCAGGATAGATATGCTGGTGATGTAGGCGATTTTGGCAAATTTTCTTTGCTGCGCACGCTATCTGAAGCAATTGATAGTAGACTAGGGGTTGTCTGGTATAGATTTCCTGATGAATCCCATAATGGCGATGGACGACACGTTGATTATATCAATAAGCCACAATATAGTGCCTGTGATAAAGAATTAGTTATGCATTTATCAAAGGTGGTTTATGGCGAGAGATCAGTTGCGCATCTTGAACAATTAAATATCCTTCCTAATGATACTGTCTATTTTTCAGAAATATTAGATTTTCATTTGATATATCCGACACAAACAAAAACAGATAAAGCAGAAAGGCGCATAGGGAGGCTGCGGTGGCTGGCTGATGCAGTTAAAGCCGTAGAAAAAAGTAAAATTATTTTTGTCGACCCAGATAACGGTCTAGAAGTTAAAAGTACCCCCAATATTTACCAGATGAAATCAGGAAAATGTCGGTTACAGCCATAGTAACTGCTGATGTTTATGATGAGGACGGTTTACCTATTGAAGGAGGTATAATGGATCCCAGGTTGGGAGTTATTGAACCAGGCCAGAAATGTAGAACATGCGGCGGAACCATAGCAACATGCCCAGGACATTTTGGGCATATAGAATTAGCAAGACCTGTTCTTCACGTAGGTTTTGTTAAACACATTTATGATGTATTAAGAGCTACATGCTGGTATTGTGGTAGACTAAAATTAAGTGATGATGAAATTATTAGATACACTAAATTATTGCAAAGACTTGAGGAACGCTGGCCTTTA
>JALUTJ010000029.1:0-5622 GCA_027057985.1 Chromatiales bacterium | reverse complement strand
AAGTTAAAAGTACCCCCAATATTTACCAGATGAAATCAGGAAAATATACATATATTTCAGAATTGCAATCGTTATTTAACGGCAAAGATATTTGTGTAATATATCATCATCTGAATAGAAACGAGAAACACGAGGTACAAATTCATAACAGAGCACAGCAGCTCAAGTCATCAATACCTGGTATCGAAAGAGTATTTGCTTTAAGATTCTGGCCTTACAGCCCAAGAGCATTTTTTATATGTGCCTCTGCTGATTCTAGTAGTTCAATAAAAAATATAATTAAAGATTATTATAGTGGTGCCTGTAATTTCGGTTGGGATATATATAACGAGTTATAATGCAAAACGACACATCCGAAAGATTATGAGTACGTTTTAATTCAAATTTATTTACTAAAAGGAGGTTGGCATGAAAACAAAGGAAGCAATTTATCTTTCGCCTGAAACATTGTACAGACTTGGAAATAGCAGTTCGCCATTATTGACGCGAGTTCGGTCTGGTGAAGTAGATACAATTAATGTTAATGGTGTCACAATGATTGTGGCAAATGGAAAAGGGATAAGCCTTTATAATAAAAGAGGTCTTGAGCTTGCACCTTTGTCAGGCTGGGTATGGGAAATAAAACCACATACACAGTTCCCTTTGGGTCTTAAGTTAATTAAGGATGATAGCCCTGAAGGCCACTACACTCTTTGTCCGGTAAGAAATATGCCTGTTAGTGAGTTTGTTTCATTGCTTGAGAAAGTGGTTGTTCACTGTAAGAAAGCATTTAAGAAAAAGGCATAGGTGATAAAAATGAGATTTTTCGAATTAAAGGTAGATGAGAAATATTTTAACCTGCTCTGGCGTGCATTAACAGAAAGAGAGAATGAGCTTGCGTTTGAAATAGAAAAAAGTGAAGAAGATGCTGATGAAGCAGCTTTGCTTGGTAATGAATTGGTGTATTTGAGGCTTTGTAAGAAAGATCTTAAGGAGAAGGCAGAAGAAAATAATTTTTCAGATAGTGTATTTTCTTTGGAGAATGAATATATTGATTTGTCAGAATTATAAACCAGCTCTTTATATTAAAAAATTCTGATCTTTGAAGTATAGTATTAAATCCTGAAAATATGACGTTCTGAAAGCACCATGAAATTGGATACAAGCATTTAAAATAGCCGGTTTCATGGTAAACTTCACCTTTATTTTTTCATATTGATATCGGGAACGAGGTATGGCCGGTCACAGTAAATTTGCAAATATCAAGCACCGTAAGGCTGCTCAGGATGCCAAGCGCGGCAAGATTTTCACCAAGCTGATTCGCGAAATCGTGGTTGCGAGTAAAATGGGTGGTCCAGAGCCGGATAATAATCCCCGCCTGCGTGACGCAGTGAGCAAGGCACTCAGCGCCAATATGAAACGTGATACCGTAGAAAAAGCCATCAAGCGCGGTTCCGGTGCCGGTGACAGTGAAAACTATAATGAAGTGCGTTACGAGGGCTATGGTGTGTCCGGTGTCGCAGTCATGGTCGATTGCCTCACCGACAATATCAACCGTACCGTTTCCGAGGTGCGCCATGCCTTTACCAAGTGCGGCGGAAATCTTGGTACCGATGGCTCGGTCGCCTATCTCTTCACCAAGCAGGGTACGCTGACCTATCCGGCCGGCAGTGATGAAGACGCGATCATGGAAGCGGCACTGGAAGCGGGAGCCGAAGATGTGGTGACCAATGAAGACGGCTCAATCGAAGTCATAACCACACCGGAAGCCTTTACCACGGTCAAGGAAGCCATGTTTGCCGCCGGGTTTGAAACCGATATGGCGGAAGTGACCATGGTGCCATCCACCAGTGTGGAGCTGGAACTCGAAGACGCACAGAAAATCATGCGCCTTATCGACATGCTCGAAGACCTCGATGATGTGCAAAATGTGTACACCAATGCCGATTTTTCGGAAGAGGTGATGCAGCAGCTTGTCTAAGTGCTTGAATAATCAGAAAAAAAGGGGAGTTTCGGCTCCCCTTTTTCTTTGCCGCCGTACCTTGTATGCTTCAATACCATGAAACGAATTTTAGGCATTGATCCCGGTTCCCGTTTTACCGGTTTTGGCATAATCGAACTGAATGCCGGGCGCAGTCGCTGGGTCAACAGTGGCTGTATCCGGGTGACAGGGGCGACGCTGGCAGAAAAACTGTGTCTCATCGCCGAGGGTATCAATAGCCTGCTGGACGAGTACCAGCCGGATGAAATGGCGATTGAAAAGGTCTTTGTCAGCCACAATGTCGATTCGGCGCTGAAACTGGGGCAGGCGCGGGGGGCAGCCATCAGCACGGTGGCATTACGCCAGATTCCGGTGAGCGAATACAGCCCGACCCAGATCAAAAAAGCCGTGGTCGGCAAGGGCAATGCTGCCAAAACCCAGGTGCAGCACATGGTGGTCAGCCTGCTGGGGCTATCCGATAGCCCGCAGGAAGATGCGGCCGATGCCCTCGCCATTGCCCTCTGTCATGCTCATACCCAGCAGTCACTTGAACAGCGTGTAGTGGCACTGGGTCGAAAAACAAAAATAACAGGCTAGAACAACCGATGATTGGACGACTTAAGGGGATTTTACTCAGCAGGCAGCCACCCACCTTGCTCATTGATGTCAATGGCGTGGGTTACGAGGTGGAGGCGCCCATGTCAACATTCTACAAGTTACCGGAACTGCAGCAGGAAGTGATTTTACATACTCACCTGGTGGTGCGTGAAGATGCGCAGCAGCTTTGTGGTTTTGCCACCGAGTCAGAACGGCGCATGTTCCGTAGCCTGATTCGGGTGAACGGTGTCGGTGCCAGGCTGGCGCTGAGTATCCTTTCCGGTATCAGTGCCGATGACTTTGCCCGTTGCGTACAGGAAAACGATAGCGCTACGCTGGTGCGCCTGCCGGGGGTCGGCAAGAAAACCGCCGAGCGCCTGATTATTGAAATGCGTGACCGACTCGATGACTGGCAACTCGAAACCACGACTCATCCGGTTGATGGCACGGTGGTTACCCGGGCAACCAGCGACCCGGTGGCTGAGGCGGTTAGCGCCCTGATTGCACTGGGTTACAAGCCGCCACAGGCCAGTCGCATGGTTAGCCAGATCGACGCAAAGGATCTGAGTAGTGAAGAAATTATCCGAGATGCCCTCAAGGCATCCATCATAAAGTAAAGCAGGAAGATGATAGAAAACGATCGTTTAATTGCCGCCGCAAGCCAGCAGGGGGAAGAAGCCCTGGATCGCGCCATGCGCCCGGAAAAACTGGCTGACTACCAGGGCCAGCCCCGGGTGCGGGAGCAGATGGAAATTTTTGTCCAGGCTGCACGTGAGCGCCGGGAAGCACTGGATCACGTGCTGATCTTTGGCCCACCGGGGCTGGGCAAGACCACGTTATCCCATATCATTGCCAATGAGCTTGGTGTCAATATGCGCCATACTTCGGGCCCGGTGCTGGAAAAACCCGGTGATCTGGCCGCTTTGCTGACCAATCTGGAAGCCCATGATGTGCTGTTCGTTGACGAGATTCATCGCCTCAGTCCGGTGGTCGAGGAAATCCTTTACCCGGCGATGGAAGATTACCAGCTCGATATCATGATCGGCGAAGGCCCGGCGGCTCGTTCAATTAAACTGGATCTGCCGCCATTTACCCTGGTCGGGGCAACAACCCGTGCCGGCTTGCTGACCTCGCCGTTGCGCGATCGCTTTGGTATCGTGCAGCGGCTGGAGTTTTATTCCACCGATGATCTTGTCTCCATCGTAAAACGTTCTGCCACCATCCTTGGGGTTGAGCTCGATAATGACGGTGCCACGGAAATTGCCCGTCGTTCTCGTGGTACGCCACGCATTACCAATCGTCTGCTGCGGCGGGTGCGTGACTTCGCCCAGATCAAGGCGGATGGCCTCGTTGATGGCGAAACCGCAACCCGTGCCCTGGATCTGCTCGATGTCGATAAGTTTGGTTTCGATATGATGGATCGCCGTTTACTGCTGGCCATCATAGAAAAGTTCCAGGGTGGCCCGGTGGGGGTTGAGAACCTGGCCGCGGTACTGAGTGAAGAGCGGGGCACGATTGAAGATGTTATCGAGCCTTACCTGATCCAGCAGGGCTTTATTATGCGTACCCCACGTGGTCGTGTTGCAACTCAGAATGCTTATCAGCATTTCGGTCTCAGGCCGCCGGAAACGCTAAGCCAGTATCAGCTGGATATCGAAGACGTATGACAGGGCAGGCAATGACGGCGTTTCAGTGGCCGGTACGCGTCTATTACGAAGATACCGATTCCGGTGGCGTGGTTTACTATGCCAACTACCTGCGGTTTATGGAACGGGCTCGTACCGAGTGGTTACGATCACTGGGTTTTGAACAGGATGAACTGATCGAAAACCAGGGTGTCATATTTGCCGTACGCTCGGCGCAGGTGGACTACCTGTCGCCGGCACGTTTTAACGATCAGTTGCTGGTAACTTCCCGTGTGCTAAAGGTGGGAAAGGCCAGTTTGAGTATTGCGCAACAAATATTAAAAGAAAACAAAACAATCTGTGATGCAGTAATTAAAATTGCCAGTCTGGATGCCGTAACATTCAGACCAGTAATACTGCCGACTGAGCTTTATAAAATCGTCAGCAAGTAATTTAAACAAGGGATAAGGCGTGACAACCGAACTATCAATTTTTAACCTGATTGCCCATGCCAGTTTTCTGGTGCAACTGGTGATGCTGTTATTGCTGGTATTATCCGTGCTTTCCTGGGTGGTGATTCGTACCAAATGGGTCATGGTCAGGGATGCAAAGAAAGCCGCCGATTATTTTGAACGCCGCTTCTGGTCGGGTATCGATCTCGCTGAACTCTATGGCAAGATCGCGGCAAAGAAAAAACGCGTCACCGGGCTGGAAGCCATTTTTGAATCCGGTTTTCGTGAGTTTGCACATTTGCGCAAGAACCAGTCGGTGGATCCCGTCGTTACCGTGGAAGGCGCACAACGTGCCATGCGTGTGGTGTTGAACCGGGAAGTGGATGATCTGGAAAATCATCTTTCCTTTCTCGCTACGGTGGGTTCCATTAGTCCTTATATCGGTTTATTTGGAACGGTATGGGGTATTATGAATTCTTTTCTTGCCCTGGGTTCGGTGCAGCATGCCTCGATTGGCTCGGTAGCACCGGGTATAGCTGAAGCGCTGATCGCAACAGCCATGGGTTTGTTTGCAGCGATTCCGGCAGTAATTGCCTACAACCGTTTTTCCAATGATATCGAACGCCTGATCAATCGTTACGATATTTTCATGGAAGAGTTTTCAACCCTGTTACAACGCCAGGCACATATACAGGCTTGATATGGCACAGGAAAATGCACAACGTTTTCGTAAACGCCGTATGGCAGAAATCAATGTCGTGCCCTATATCGACGTTATGCTGGTATTACTGGTTATCTTTATGATTACAGCACCAATGCTAACCGAGGGCGTTCAGGTTGAGCTACCTCAGACCTTTGCCAAAACCCTGGCAAAAGACCAGGAAGAACCGGTAGTGATCTCGGTGGATGCCAAAGGACAGTACTATATAAATATTGGTGATAATACCGATAAGCCACTGAGTGCAGAAAAACTGCTGACCCGGGTTGC
>JALUTJ010000028.1 GCA_027057985.1 Chromatiales bacterium | reverse complement strand
ACTGGGATAACAGGTATGCCGAATCTGACTACGGCCCCTGGCAACAGATTAGCCGCCTGCAGGGGGACTACTTTATTACCATCCAGGTTCAGGACAATGAAATGGCGGGTTCTAAAGGGCGCATCAGCATTATGAATACCAGCATCCCGAAACGCCGTGTTGGTAGTGACGTACCTTTGATGAACCAGTCAAGGGTCATGAACGAAGTAATCAGTAAGGATAAGCTGAGTTTTTCAACCATAGTGCTGGCAGTTAACCCCTTTGCTGTGGAGGACAATGTGGAATTCTACCAACAATATTTTCAACAGGCGGGTTGGAAAAAAACAATGGACCAGTTTAAGCAGGAAAAGGGGGCTACCCTGGTTTTTAACAGGGACAAACTGGAAACCACCATCACCATTACCCGCATCCAGGGTGGTAGTAGTGTACTCATTAACCAGGTAGAACAACGTAGCTGGTTTAACTAGGAAAAGGAAATGAGAAGGTTTACAGAAAAACAGCGTGGGCAGTCAATGGTGGAATATATCATAGTGACATCTGCCATTATTGCTGCTCTGTATACCGGTGGTGATGTCGTTAAGGCATTACACCAGGCTATGAAAGGTTCCTATGAAGGTTATTCCTACACCATCTCGGTGGCAGAAATACCGGATAAAGAAGAGTAAAAATATTTTTAACATTAAAAAGAAGAAAGATTAATATGAGCCAGATAAACCAGATTAAATCATTCCTCGCGGTATTGCGTGCCAACCGGGCCCTACGTTTGCTGGTGATTGCCATCGGACTGGGAATACTGGCAGCATTTCTTGCTATGCAATACCTTAAGATCCGAGAAGAAGCACTACGTGAAGCCTATCAGCAGTCCAGTGACAGGATGGTCAGGGTGATCGTTGCCAAGCGTAACCTGCCTGCAGGATCGGTACTGAATAAAACCAATCTTGCAGTACGCAAGATTCCAGCCATGTATGTTCACCGTCACGCGGTGCGTCCAGGTAAGTTTCAGGTCGTTAAAGGGCGTCGCCTGCTTGAATCACTGGCAAAGGGAAGGCCATTGCTCTGGAGTCATGTTACCGGCGATCAACGTCGTGATTTTTCTGATGTCGTGGTAGAAGGTCGCCGGGCCATCACCATACCGGTTGACCAGCTTTCTTCAATCGAGAATATGATTGAACCGGGTAACCATGTTGATCTTTATGTCACATTACCAGCAAATCTGGCAGGTGGTAGCGGGGAAGGAGATATGGTATTCCCATTGCTGCAGAATGTCGAGGTGCTGGCTACCGGACGTAAGCTGGATCCAAAAGTTCAGGCGGCCATGGTGGTGTCCTATCGACAACAGACGCGCAACTTCAACACCCTGACGATTAATGTCAAGGCAGAAGAAGCGCCGCTGGTTTTTGCTTCCAGTACCGCAGGCCGTATTACGGCATCACTGCGAAATCGTAATGACAATAACTTTATCTTCAGGAGTGTGCGTCCGACTGAAATTCTGGCGCTGGCACAGAAACTGTCACAGAAAGTGAATACCAGTACTCGTGTGGTTCGAGACAAGAACGGAAAGATTATTGGTAAGGTCGTCAATGGTCGCGTTGTCGATGAAAAAGGTAACGTTATCGGCAAGGTAAATACCGATGGCACCGTTGTAAACACCAATGGTGAAATAATTGGTTCAGCCAGTAATGAAAAAGTCATAACCGAAAAAGTCGTTCGCGATAAAAATGGCAATGTGATTGGCAAGATCGTTGATGGTAAGGTAGTCGATGAGAACGGAAACGTGATTGGCAAGGTCAATAAGGATGGTTCTGTGGTAAGTAATACTGGTGAAGACATGGGCACCGTCAGTGAACAGATCGTTGATAAGGTTGAAGTCGTGCGTGATAAGGATGGTAAAATCATAGGCCGTGTCGTCAATGGCAAGGTTGTTGATAGCAGCGGCAAAGTAATTGGCAAGGTCAACGAAGATGGCACGGTTGTCAGCAACAGCGGTAAATCTCTCGGTACGGTGTCAAAAGAAAAAGTTAGCGAAGAAATTGTGAAACAGTTCAGGGCAGCTGGTACCGGAGCAGCTACAGGAACAACCGAGGCACTGCTGGTTGACTATCTCGTTGGAGGTAATAGTAAAGATGGTGTTGCCGTTGTTAACAAGGTGCCAGTCGAATGATGATTAAAACAGATAACTCAGATAAAAAAAGAGAAATTGCGATGAAGCGATTAAGTGTATTCTTTACCCTGATATTGACCTTTCAGATTATTCTGCCGGTGACGGCTGAAGCGAAAAGCAGGGTTATCCGTAACCAGACACTCAACCTGTACAAAGGACAGGTCAGGGTGCTGCGAATTGGTGAAATCGAGCGGGTTGCCGTCGGTAACGGCAAGATCATCAGTACTTCGATTACCCGTAAAGGCCAGCTTATTATTCTGGCAGAAAAAGCTGGTGAAACCATTGCCCATATCTGGGGCAAGAAAGGCTGGGAGCGGGAACTGAAAATAAAGGTTGCAGAATCCAACCCAAGAACAGCGGAAAGTGAAATCCGATCCCTGCTACGTGATGCAAGCAGTCTTAGCGTACGTACCGTAGGCGGACGGATTGTTATCGATGGTGATGTCGGCCCTGCTGATGCAGCCAAACTCAAGGTGATTAAAAAATACTATCCTAATGTGCTGGTGCTCGCTCGTGAAACCGTTGCAAGTTTCCATGACAAGATGATTCATATGAAAGTGCAGATCACCGAATTCAGCAGTAATGCATTGCAGAAAGTAGGGATTAACTGGCAAACATCGATCAATGGCCCGATTACCGGTTTTGTCGGTGCTCCGGGTATGAATTATATCGATCCTGTAGCCGGCACATTCACCTCTACGGCAGGTACACTGGGCGGTATTAAACCATTTGGTTTTTTTGGCCTGGTTACAGCGATGACTTCCAAGCTGAACCTGTTACAAAGTAATGGTGATGCGCTTGTTCTGGCATCACCTACATTGATCGCCCGCAGCGGGGGAGAAGCCGAATTCCTGGCAGGTGGCCAGATTCCTCTACCTTCGACCAGTCAGAATGGAACCAGTGTTGAATTCAAGGATTATGGTATCAAGCTAAAAATAAAGCCGGTTGCTGATGATCGTGGCAATATCACAGCAAGGGTGGAAACTGAACTCAGTGCCCCGGATCCGTCAACTGCAGTGCAGGGGATTCCAGGCTTCCTCAGTCGTAAGGCACAGGCCGATCTGAGCATGAAAGACAGTGAAACAATCGTCATCTCGGGGCTGATGAATTCTTCCCTGAGTAAGGATGTTACCGGGGTCAAGTACCTGCGTAATATTCCTTTACTGGGTGCATTATTTCGCAGCAAAAAGACTGTTGACAAGAAAACCGAGCTGGTCATTTTTGTAACACCAAAAGTAGTTTCGGCAGACTCACGTATCAATCGTGAAGGTATTGCTCAGCATAAGAATATGATCCGCCAGTTCCGTGAAGCGGTTGAGCTGGAAGACTGGATGGACGAAGACTCAGCCAATGCCGGCCTTTTAGAAGATAAAAGTGAAGGTGAAAATGATATACAGTCACAAAGTGATGAACCGGTAGCGACCAAAGTCAGTAATGAGATTGTTGAGTAACGGGGCTTCGCATGTTTAATATCAATATAAAAACAAGCAATGACGTTGAGGTAAACAACCTGCGTTGTGTGCTGAGTCGCTGTACCGTTGGTAAGGACAGGGATAACCTGGTGCAATTGCGAGGCTGGAGTATTGCCCCGGTTCATGCTGAGGTACAACAGCAAAAAGACGGGATCTACATCGAGGATAAAAGTAATGGTGCGGGTGTTTTTGTTAATGACAAAAAGATAAGTGAACGTTACGGGCCGCTTGGTAGTGATGATGTTGTTTCTATTGCAAATTACAAGATTATTTTTGATGATAGTGAATTTGTTGAGCAGGATAAAAAACGCCGTAAGCTGGAAAAAAGCGAAATCAATAGCACCCAGGAGATACGCGATGTAAAGAAAATTCTACGAGATGAGTTGCTGATGTGGCGTAGTTATGTGCATCAGGAACTACTGAGCTATATGGATCTGAGTCGCACCGATATTGGCAAGTGGAGTGAAGAAGAACTCCGTAAAAATGTAAAAGCCATGATCGATGAGATTATCGATGGTATCGAGGATGGCCTGCCTTCACATATAGAACGGTCATTACTGGCGAAGGATGTATTGAACGAGACAATAGGTCTCGGTGCGCTGGAAGAATTACTGGCCGATGAGAGTATTACCGAGATTATGGTTAATGCTTATGATGATATTTATATTGAACGAAACGGTAAGCTCGAACACAGTAATGTTATCTATAGTGACCATGATGCAGTTATGTCTACCATTGAACGGATTATTTCACCACTGGGCAGGCGCATCGATGAAAGCTCACCCATGGTGGATGCGCGTCTCAAGGATGGATCGCGGGTAAACGCAATTATTCCGCCGCTTGCTCTGCGTGGTCCGTGTATCACTATTCGTAAGTTTTCATCTAAAAAATTATCAGATCAGGATATCGTCAATTTTGGTGCAATCAGCCCTGACATGATGCGT
The DNA here is from genome assembly GCA_027057985.1 of Chromatiales bacterium. GTDB lineage: Bacteria > Pseudomonadota > Gammaproteobacteria > UBA6429 > Thiohalophilaceae > JAGLTQ01. The sequence goes on along the minus strand of JALUTJ010000028.1, from coordinate 2,056 downwards.
TTTCTAAAAACCGTAGTAGAAAACAAGCAGAACGTGGTCATTTCTGGTGGTACCGGTTCTGGTAAAACAACCCTGCTGAACGTGCTGTCGAACTATATTCCAAAGGGTGAGCGGGTCATTACGGTTGAAGATGCGGCGGAATTGCAGTTACAGCAACCTCATCTTGTCACACTGGAATCGCGTCCACCTAATATTGAAGGCACTGGCCAGATAACGATTCGTGACCTGGTTAAAAACTGTCTGCGGATGCGTCCAGATCGTATCGTTGTTGGTGAGTGTCGTGGTGCCGAGGCACTCGATATGTTGCAGGCCATGAATACCGGCCACGAGGGTTCACTGACTACTGCGCATGCCAACTCACCCCGTGATATGTTGTCACGAATGGAAGTAATGGTATTAATGGCGGGGATGGATCTGCCAATTGCTGCAATTCGTGAACAGATTGCCTCGGCCATCGATATTATCGTACAGCAGAGCCGTTTCCCGGATGGTAGCCGTAAAATCACCTATATTACCGAAGTAACCGGCATGGAGTCCGGGGTTATCCAGATGCAGGATATCTTCCGTTTTGAACAAAAAGGTTATGACGATGAAGGAAAAATTGTGGGTGAATTCAGGGCAACGGGGCAGGTTCCAGAGTTCTATGAACAGCTACGGCGGCGCGGGCTTGATGTTGATATGAGTATTTTCCAGAATAACTAGATTACGGAAAAACAGTATGGAACAGTTTTATTATTATTCATTTATCATTATGGCCGCGATTTCAGCTGGTCTGCTGGGCTATGTCGGCGCAAGGGCCTTCCGCAAGTTCTGGAAAGAATACCAGTCTACTTTCAGCGAGAGTGCCAACACCAATCTTGGTGATATGTTCATGTTTATCGATCCACAGCGACTTTTTGTTATCAATATTATTGGTATCGTTATTGTGCCACTGATTGTCTGGCTTGTATCTCATAACCTGATAGCCATGGTTGTTGCATTTCTTGCAATGATTTCACTGCCCTGGATTATCTACCGGGCTATTCGCAAGGCTCGATTTAAAAAGTTTGAGCAGCAGTTACCCGAGGCTCTGATGGCCATGGCAAGTAGCCTGCAGGCGGGTGCCAGTTTACAAATGGCTTTTGAAGGGCTGATCAAGGAACAGCCCAAGCCACTGAACCAGGAATTCGAACTGCTGATACGGCAGACCCGAATTGGTGTGGATATGGAAACGGCACTGTCGAACATGGAAAAACGCCTGCCTATACCGGATTTTATCGTGGTTGTCTCAGCAATAAAAATTTCTCGCGAGGTAGGTGGTAACCTGATTGAAGTAATGGAAAAACTGGCCAATACCCTGCGTCGTAAAGCTGCGATGGAAGGCAAGATCGACAGTCTAACTTCACAGGGAAGGCTACAGGGCAAGGTAATGACCGGCCTGCCAATATTACTTGCGCTGGTGCTGATGAAAATCGAACCTGAAGCCATGCAGATGCTATTTACCACACCAGCTGGATGGGGTACGTTGGCTGTTATCGTAGTCATGGAAGTGCTGGGTTATATGACAATTGCAAAAATTACCTCGATAGACGTATAAATAGAAGAATCACACAATATGGATACAATTTTACTTTACTCGGTTTCTATTTTTGTTGGTATCAGCATTTTCTTTCTGCTGCTTTCAGGCTATTTCTTTAATAGCGTGATACCAAAAGATGATCGTAAGCATATGGATCCACTGCCGCTGTTTATCAGGCTGGCGTGGCCACTGGTGAGAATCTTTTCCTATTATGTTACCAGTAATTTTTCTATCGACACATTGACACGGCTGGAAAAGAAATTACAGAAAACCGGGGTAGCCTTCCTGTTAACAGCAGAAGATTATATGGCACTGCGTATTGTGAGTGCGCTTCTACAGATGATGATTGCGATCATCATTATGGATGTGATACAGAAATACAATATTCTCTGGCCGCTTGGTGGTCTGTTGCTGGGCTATTTCTTTCCGGAAATATGGTTAAACGATACTCGCAAGAAAAGAGAAAAGGATATTATTCGTGCACTTCCTGTGTTTCTT
>JALUTJ010000027.1 GCA_027057985.1 Chromatiales bacterium | reverse complement strand
CCGTATGCTGACTTCACCGGAATGACAGATAAGCTCCTGATTATTGTGCAGCACCCGTAACGCCCCCTGTGCATTGATACCCTGCGCCACACCAGAAATCACTTTATCTGCATAGTGTACGTCGACCTGTTGTCCTTTGAGAATATCCAGCGCCTCCCATTGCTGTAACAGCCCGGACTGCCTGTCGGGAAGCTGTTGCAGAATCTCAAAAAGACTATTCACCAGCAGTGCCGTGACCTCGTTACGATCTACAGGCTTGTCGATAATACTTTGTAGATCGGTCCATGGTTGAACGATATGATTCACCTGCCTGTTTGTGGACAGGCTCATCGCAATATTCATACCGATACCGATAATAACAGAAGAAGGGCCATTGGCCTCGCCACGCATTTCCAGCAGAACCCCGGCCAGCTTCTTTCCCTGCCATAAAATATCATTCGGCCATTTTATACCCACACCTTCAATACCCAGTGCCCGGGTGACCTGTACCACAGCCAGTGCCACCAGCAAGCTCAGGCTACCGAGCTGAGCCGGACCACACGGGAAGCGCCACAGCAGGGAAAGATAGAGATTACTGGCAAAAGGTGAAACCCAGCGCTTGCCGCGACGTCCCTGCCCCTGGCTTTGCGACTCAGCCAGCACCAGGTAAGGCGCAGGGATGCCCTGCAGGCTTTTTTCATTGAGGTAAGTGCTGGTTGAAGGAATATTCAGGAAAATATCCATCGCTTGCAGCGATTTTTTAACCGCAGAAGAAAATTGCTGCTCAATCAGAACGCGATCAAGCAGTTGCAACGGCACAGCAAGGCGGTAACCGCGACCACGTACAGCGTAAATATCCAGGCTGGTATCATGTTCGACGCGATGTATAAGTTTACAGATCGCGGCCCGGCTGACACCAAGCTGTTCACCCAGCTCGGTGCCAGAGTGATACTTGCCATCTGCAAGGATCTGTAATAACTGTTCATGTTTGACCATGGGAACATCATAACAATATCAGGGCATTTCGGGCGAAGATAATGGCATCTGAGGGGGGGTATAATGCAATAAACCAAATTCCAGGGCACAAGTATGCGGTGACCTACTTTGACCGGTCACTTCCCTGTGACCGGCCCTACGGGCAGCCTGCGGCTGTCCAAATTTGCTCCCGGCAAATTTGTTTTGGCTATGGATGGCCTTATGTCGCATAGCACAGGGAAGTGCTAAAGCGACCGCATGGGCCTTTGCAAAGCAAAAGTCACGTTAAACCTTCAGGTTCTCTAAAAAGAAAAACCCCCAGACGCCAAATGGCATCTGGGGGTTTTTGGTATTAAAAGCCTGGCGGTGACCTACTTTCGCATGGGGAAGCCCCACACTATCATCGGCGCTAAGCAGTTTCACTTCCGAGTTCGGAATGGGATCGGGTGGGTCCCGCTTGCCATTGCCGCCAAGCAAACTGGCTCGAGATAACAGGCATGTATCATCTGCCTGCTGCCTCAAATTTGGTGAATGATGTTCAAGTTATGGATTGCGATACAATCACAGTGTCAAAATACTCAACCATCTAATAAATACATTAGTTTATATAACCCAAACTGCTTGGGGTTATATGGTCAAGCCTCACGGGCAATTAGTACTGGTTAGCTTCACACATTACTGCGCTTCCACACCCAGCCTATCAACGTCGTCGTCTTCAACGGCCCTTCAGAGTGATCAAGTCACTAGTGAGACCTCATCTTATGGGGGGCTTCCCGCTTAGATGCTTTCAGCGGTTATCCCGTCCGTTCATAGCTACCCGGCAATGCCACTGGCGTGACAACCGGAACACCAGAGGAACGTCCACTCCGGTCCTCTCGTACTAGGAGCAGCTCCATTCAAGTCTCAAACGCCCACGGTAGATAGGGACCGAACTGTCTCACGACGTTCTAAACCCAGCTCGCGTACCACTTTAAATGGCGAACAGCCATACCCTTGGGACCGGCTACAGCCCCAGGATGTGATGAGCCGACATCGAGGTGCCAA
>JALUTJ010000026.1 GCA_027057985.1 Chromatiales bacterium | reverse complement strand
GAGACTGAAATCGATTCACCTGCAGAGCAGCATATTCTCTGGCAACGCCTTTTTGAGATTGAACAGGGCTTTCCAGCTCCTGTCACAGAACCACACTCAATACCCGGGGTAAAACCATGGTAAACAGATTGATATTGATATCTTTTTTTCTTGCTTCCCTGCTCCTGGGTAGTGCATTTGAGAATGCATCTGCCGAAATTATCATTGACCTCGACAGAAAGCAGGTTGAACTGGGCAGTTCAATAAAAGTTACACTGTACTCTATTGATAGTAATAAAAAAATCACATCGATAGACTTTTCACCATGGGAAAAAGAATTTTCACTTATTACGGATTATTCCATCAGTAATAGTGAAGACCCGCGCTGGCCAGAAAAAAATGTACAGGTACTCAGGCTAAAACTTTACCCTCGTAAAGTTGGTGTACTTGCGCTGCCATCACTAAAATCCGGTGATAGTCAGACGTCGATATCTCAAATCACCGTTGTCAGCAAAAAAACATCGCCACCAGTCATTACTTTTAGTAACCCGGCCCCGCTACAACGTGAAACCTTTTATCTGGATATCCGTGTTTTAACCCCGAAAGCCAATGCCAGGCTTGAATTGGATTCATTTACCAACCAGAAAGGCTATATCATTGAACCCCTTCCTTTTCGCCGGATAAAAAAAGCCAGTGGCCAGTACCAGCTGAATCTTCGAATTGCAGTACTTATTCCTGTTAGTGGTAAAAAGACACTACAACTGCCCGTGCTTCGCTATTCGGTCAGTGGTGTTTTACGCAAAAAGTTTTACCTTCCTGATCAGACTATCTCGGTACAGCCGGTTGCCGCCTATGTTCCTCCAACCATTCCGGTTTCCAGGGTAAAAATTGATTACGAACCAGATAAAAATTTAATATGGAAAATAGACTCGGTTTACTCACTGGATATTGAAGTAAAGGCAAATACGCTTTCACCACGCTTTTTGCCACCTGTATTGCGGTATTTGAAATCCAGCTCTGAAATCGAGTTTCTGCCTGCGAATATCGAAAGAAAAACGATAAAGACGCCCACAGCGATTACTTCGATAGCCCGTTATCATGTCCCCTTACGCATTCTCAAATCAGGGTATCGAACATTTCCTGAAATCAATATTCATTATCTTGATCCTGCCACGGCCACACTTGGCAGCAAGATTTTCAGATTACAAAGCGTGCTCGCACTTAATGCTTTACTACGCTTTATTCTTTCTGCACTTGCCCTATTTATTATCGCTATTGTTATTTTCAGCACTAAAAACTATATACTAAAACACTTACTGCAAAGACAATACTGGACCCGGGCAGTGAGAAAATTACAACAGGCAGAAAATATGCTTGATATTCAACAGGCAATAACATTATTCAAAAAATCTCGCCGGCAACCTCAAAACACCACTATTCACCAATGGTGTCAGCAGCTGTTACAGCAGGGTTTCGAACCCGGCGCAATAGAAAATATCGACCTGAAACTGAATAACCTGTTTTATGCCGACAGAAAAACGTCTGTACAGGAAAGCGCTAATACTTTACTTAAAGCATTACAGAAAAGTTAATTCCCTCTTTTAATCCATTACAATAAAACACGCACTCGTATTGTTAGATTTTATTGTTTCATCTCACATTTTTTTAGAGCGCAGTATAATTAAGTCTATAAATCAAAATTGGTTCGCAGTTTGCATGTTTTCTCTTATCTACACTGATTTTTGTCAATACTCAACCAGAGGAAAGAAAAATGCAAACAGCCATAAATGCAAGCACTATAAATACAAGTTTAAATCCGCACAATACCGATAATATCGAGATCAAAAAAGTCACCAGTCTGCGTGAAATGCGTGCCGTTTATAAGCTGCACCATGATAGTTATGTTGATCTTGGTTATATCGAGCCCCGCCCTTCCGGCACCCTGGAATATTACAGTGACTATGACTGGGATGAGAATACGGCTGTATTTATTGCCGTAATGAATAATGAAATTGTCGGTACAA
>JALUTJ010000025.1 GCA_027057985.1 Chromatiales bacterium | reverse complement strand
GGCATTGAAAGAAAGTGGCGTAGAAATTATCGAGATCTGGGCGATTGCCCGCACGCCCGAAAAAGGAAAAGGATAATCAGAATTCCAGGTGGAAATCGATATAGGGGCCACTACGTTGGTAATCGGCACCACTGCTGGAAACATTTTCCAGGTTGAACTGCTGATGCTGCCAACCACCCTGCAGACCAAAGCCCTTGCCCCAGTCATAACTCAGTTTTGCACGAAAATCACTCGCGCGGGTATCACGGATATTGAGATGACTGCCTTCAATGCCAGCACTCAGGCCCTTGAGCGGGAGTTGCAGCAGGGCAGAAGCATGGATCATTGGTAAGACCTGCTGAAAAGCCTGTGAAGAGGTGTTTTGCGTGACGTTGCTGGTAAAACCCGAAAGATAGCGCAGGGTAACCCCTATATCTACATTGACGTTTTTGCTTTCCCAGGGATAGGTCCAGGTGGCATCGAACTGAGAAAAACGCAGCGGGCTATTTGCATCGAATAATGAAGGCTGAGATACAGCATCGTCACTATCCATGGTTGTCATGTGGTTGAATTTAAAATTAAACAGAGAATCCGGTGTATCGGCCACGGCTATGCCTGCACCCCACATTGATGCAACTAGAAAGAGTAATATTGCTGTAACAGCTTTTTTCATCATTTCGGCTTGGTTGGGTACTTAAGGGTAGCTCATCCATAAGCTGGCTACACTTGTGGGGGATGAAACAGTGGTAAAATTATAGACGAGCCACAGCCCTCAGACTAGCGAAAATATTTTTCAAATTGTCATTTTTTGTTAACTAGGGCCGCAAACTGGCAATTTTTTTCTCGGCAAATTTAGCAACACTGGCTTTTAGTGTACCGGTCTCAAGCGCACGTTCATAAGCCTGCCGTGCTTCATCTGTTTTCCCTGTTTTTTCAAGGGATATTGCCAGCCCAATCCACCATACCCCGGCCTGGGGACGGATTTTTACCAGCCGCAGGTAAATGTCTGCCGCCTTATTATGCGCATTGACACGCTGGTAGATCGCCGCCAGCAGGGCATAATAATCCGGCTCCTGGGTAATATCAGCCGCACCATTTTTCAGGACCTTGATAGCCAGCTGTGGGTTATTCAGCTCAAGCAGCACCCGGGCATACAGCTTGGCAAACAGGGAATACTCGGGATGAAGCTTGACCCCTTCTTTTAATAACTCCGCAGCCTGAACGAAACGCCCCGAGCGAATATAACTGCCCGCCAGCACTTCGCGTGCCTTGATATGTGGTACATATAATGCCAGTGCCTTACGCAGGGCTTCCTGTCCCTGGTGCATTCGCCCCTGCTGTAACAGGCGATAACCCTGCTGGTAGGCAAGCTCGGCCTGTTGCCGAGAATTAAGCGGTCTTTTTTTCTTGCTGATTTTTTTGACTTCACCTCTATCGACAATATCGTTCTCCATATCCTCGACATCAATGGCATCATCATTCACCACCTCGGTAATGGGTGCCGGCTTACGCTGCACTTTCTTACTGACGGCTCTGGCTTTTACCGACTTAGGTGTTTTTACGGTTTTCTTCTTATGTGTTTTTTTTGCCGCAGGCTGTTGTACTACCGTAACCTGCTGTACCACTGGCCGGTTACGCTCCCATAACAGGTAGGCAATAACGAAGAGCAGGGCAATAACAATAATAATACTGACAACCTGGAACAGGTTAGGTCGGCGCTTGTCGGGACGAGTTTCCCAGGTAATATTGCGGCTCAGGGTTTCGGACGTTTCCAGGTCACGCGAGCGCCGCTTCTCCAGGTCCTTTAGCATGTCATTGATCAGACTCATAGCCGCTTTCCCGGTGAGCTAGCGAAAAGCAAGAAAGGCAGTAACAGAAACAATACCCAGAGCAGCCATGGCCGCAACGATCCATTTCCAGTTGAATCGATCGCGGTTACTGAGCTGGGCATCGGCAGTATCCTTGATGGCTGCCTGCATGTTTTTTACTTCAACATACTTGGTGCCTTCGCCGTAAGCCGACATCATCGACTTATGGGAAAGAATATTGATTAAACGTGGAATACCGCGACTGGCCCGATACAGACTGTTCATGGCAGCATCCTCAAACAGGTTACGCCCCTGGTAACCGGCTATGCGCAGGCGATGCGTGAGGTAAAGTTCCATGCCTTCACGATCGATTGGTTTGAGTTTATATGAAAAGGTGATACGCTGTTTTAACTGGCGTACATCCTTGTCGTTCAGTCGGTCATCCAGTTCCGGCTGGCCAAAAAGAATCACCTGCAGAAGTTTCTGTTTTTCCGTTTCCAGGTTTGTGAGCAGGCGCAGCGCTTCCATGGTTTCTACCGGCATTGCCTGAGCCTCGTCTATACATAGCACCACATTCTTGCCTTCATTGGTAATCTCAACCAGGCGATTGGTGATCATCTTCAGTAACTGATGATGACCATAATGGCGCGACATATCCAGCCCCAGCTCATCGGCAACCGCGCTTTGCAGGCCATAAGGGGTCAGCATCGGGTTAGGAATATAGGCTGTCACAAAGCGATCATCTTCAACCGTATTCAATAACTTGCGGCAGAGCATGGTCTTGCCGGTACCGACTTCACCGGTGACCTTGATAAAACCCTCGCCCGCACGCAGTGCAACCAGCAAGGTATTCAATGCTTCAGAATAATGTCCCTGCGCATAGAAATAACTGGTATCCGGCGTTATTGAAAACGGAGCTTCTGTTAATCCAAAATATTCCTGGTACATGTATTAACTCAATTCTATAAAGATGCAGTGTAAAAACCGGTTAATGCATTTTATTTGAAAAACGGGTTTTGATCCTGTCGACATAATTATTCATGGTCTTGTCCGAATCTACCACGATCGGTTTTAACAGGATAACCAGTTCACTCTTCTTCTTTATTTCCTGGCTATGACGGAACAATGAACCTACCAGCGGAATATCACCCAGTAATGGTACCTTTGATTCACGTTGCTCCGTGGTATTCTGCATCAAACCACCAATTACAACGATCTGTCCACTTTTCGCACTGATAATGCTATCCGATTCACGAATTGAACTGATTGCCAGTGGTACACTCAGGGTGGAGGTGGAAGAAACACTAATATCCTTGACCTTCTCACTGACATTACTCACGCTGGGATGCACATGCAGAATAATCTTTCCACCCTTGCTAATCTGAGGAATCACATCTAGCGCCACCCCCGAAAAGAACGGTGTTAACCTGACATTGCTCTGGGTAGAAGCTACCGAAGTCGTGGTACTGGTATTATTCTGAACATCCGTAATAAAGAATTCATCCGTTCCCACCTTGATCACTGCTTTCTGGTTATTGACCGTCGACACCTGTGGACTGGAAAGGACATGCACATCACCCTGTGTTTTCAGCAACTCGATAAATGCACTAAAACCAGAACCAATATTCAGCGCCAGCGAGAACATGCCACCAAAGGCGCTGGTGCTGGAACCATTCACCTGGGAAAGGGCTGAAGGATCCAGATCCCCAGTATTACCTGCAATACTGGTTACACCGGAGCCACCAAAGATAGAACCGCCGCCTACCTGGTTAAGCTGGTAGCGATTGGCACCTGCCAGTGATAAAGCAGACCAGTTGATTCCGCTCTGATAGCGTTCATTCAGTTCAACTTCAAGAATCTTGGCCTCGATAATAACCTGGCGCTGAATTACATCCTGAATATCATCAATCAGTTTTTCAACTGCACGCAGTTCACTGGGCAGGGCACGAACAATAATCATCCCTGACTGTGCATTAATCACGACATTGCGGCCTTTCTTTTTACCCACCAGTGCATCGAGACTTTCCTGCAGTTCTTTCCAGAAATCGGACTTGCTGATAGTGTTGATTGAGCTGCCAGAGACACGCTGTCCTGAATTACTGCCATAGCTGCTACCACTGGTGCCTGAGCCTGAATAACTACTGCCTGAATAACCACCACTAGAATAACCGCTCCCGGAGCTATAGTTATCTGTTACCTGGCCAGAACTGACGCTCATCCGTGATCCCCCCTGGCGTTCGACATCCAGATAGTTCAACCTGAAAATACGGGTGCGCATGGTATTGGGAAAGACCTTGAAACCGGTTTTATTTTTTTCAAAATCATAACCGTAAACATCACGTACCACTTCCATGACTTCCTGTACCGTGACATTTTTAAGATTAAGAGTAATGCGGCCACGTACTTTTGGATGCAGCACCATGTTGTAGCCGGTATCTTCTACCAGCCCCATAAAAAAGTTTCTGACATTCTGCCGCCGGACCTTGATATCAAAACGTGGTTCAACATCAATACCGCCGCTTCCCGGTGCACTGATATTGATATCCGGTAACAATGCCGAGGAAACATCGTCTGACACTTTTTCATCATCCGCTTTCTTTACCGGCTCCTGCTGGAATGCAGCATCGATCATTCTATCCAGCGAACTGACCGGCCTCTGTACAGTTTCATCGACTGGCGCCGAGCTGCAAGCCGTCAGTAAAGTAAAGATACTGGCGGTAACAATATGCTGAGTGTAATTAAAAATTTTCAAACTGCTCTCCACGTGCTCATGTCGTTAACCTTGCAGGTTACTTATTTCCTTACCGTTTTCTCCAGGCGTTTTACCAGCCGCAGGCTGATAACCCGGCCCTCTTTTTCCAGTTTTACTGCTGTCGGGGAAATGGCAATTACCCGCGCACCATTTACCCGGCTTCCTTCTTCTACCAGCCTGTCATTGATTTCAGCTGTACGATGACTATCTGATATCCGTATTGCGGTTAAAACAAACCGCTGACTAATTTTTTTCTTGCCACCCGGTGTATAAAGCGAATAACCCGGTGGACGTGTTGGATCATCAAGCTGCGCCATCACCGTTACCGGTATTAAAAAAACCGTCAGTAATAGAATCGGCAAAAATGACTTAAACTTAAACACCAATCCAGCCCTCATGAAAACTCAGGGTATGTACTGTTATTACGGTTGTTGCTGTCGGATATTTTTTTACTTTCAAGTCCAGTGCATCCCAGTAAAACTTCCACGGTAATGCATCGAGCTTCTTCAAATACTGCAACGTGCTCAGGTAAGTCCCTTTAAATTCAATCTGCATTACATGACGATAGATACCCAGTGACTCTTTTGCTTCACCTTTTTCCGTTTTTATCGGTGCCAGCGGCTTTGCGCCCAGGCTCTGCACCCGGATAATCTTTAAATCGGTATCCCGGTTCAGCACCTTCTCCAGCACCTTCGCCATTTGCTTCGGCTCAATCAGGCCGTGCATTTTTTCTTTCAGGCGAACATCCAGTGCAGAAATCTGCTCATCCAGCAAACGGATTTTCTGCTTTTCCCGATAATCCGGGTCGCGCTGTTTTCGCAGCAGCAGGTTGGCATACTGTTTCTCGAGTTGAGCCACCTGTGCCCGGGTTGAAATAATCTGTTTTTCCAGTAATTCACTCTGCTGGCTCATAGGTGAAATAAAAAACTGGAAAAATATAACGATGATGGCAACCAGCAACAATAACAGCACCGAGATACGTTCCCGCTCGGACAGCGCGTTATAGCGATCAAGTATTGTCTGTAGCGATGCTGGCATTATTGCACCCCGTCATCTTTTTTATTCTGCAGGCTGAAATCAAGCCAGTTATTTTTCTTTTCCTGCCGCGCCAGTAACATGCTTTCAAACTCTGTGCCGGTAAAGGATTTTTCTGCTGTCAGTCGCTGCAGGTAGCGCGGTAATAATGAGGCCCGGTAAGTGGTGCCATACAGCGCCACGTCGGTACCACCATTGCTGATGCGTATCCGTGTCAGCCATAGCCCTTCGAGTCGTTGCCGTGCCAGCCCGCTCATCTGGCCGATAAAACCACGGGTATTACCAAACTCATCCCGGCTCAGGATATTCAGCACTTTCTGCTTGTTCTTTAGCTCGCGCTCCTTGTCTTTTAATAATTGCGCCACACGCGCATCTTTTTTCCGCAGCGCAAGCTCGGCCTGTATCTTTTGTAACCTGGCCATGGCCTGCTGCTGTTTTTGCTGTTGCAGGGCAAATTCCTGCCTGTTCTGCTGTAACTGGTACCAGCTATAGGCAGTAAACAATGACATCAGCAGCAACACGGCGAGCATCAGCTGTAGCAGAGTTAGCGCCGAGTAGCGTAACTTCGGCTTTTTCAGCTCATCCTGGTACAGGTTTACCTGCTGTAACTTCATGCTGCCTTACCCTTTTGCATGACATGTTTTCCATTCATCCGCAGTGCGGCCGCAATGGCAAAGAAACCCTGTGCCAGCATTTCTTCACTGACCTGTTGCTGACAGTCCAGTACCTCGCAGGTCTCCAGGGTTCGTACTTTCACCCCCAGCAGAGATGATAACTGTTCATTCAGACCCGGCACGCTAAATGGTAACGGTGCCAGTACCAGGGTGGTAATGGCCGGCATGGCAAAGTGACTTTCGTAATAATCCAGAGAACGCTGGACTTCCAGCACAATGCTATCCAGGGTACGTTGCTGATCCGGTAACATTGCCGACTCAAACTGCAGACCTTCATTTTCTTCCGGTGCACCAAGAACAGTGTTACCACCAGCCGGAATCAGATTACGATAACCGGTGTCGATATTTCTTGCCAGGAATAATGATTTGTTATGCGTCAGCGTCATCAGGCCCTGTTCGCTATCGAGTTTAAGTAGTGCCACGCCATTCGCATCTTCGGGTAACAGGGCGGCGACATTGCGCATCG
>JALUTJ010000024.1 GCA_027057985.1 Chromatiales bacterium | reverse complement strand
TCCCTGGACTTACGCTCATCCTCGGTTTCAACCGCCTCGCCTTTCATCGCAAGCAGGCGTACATAGTCATCAATCAAAGAACCAAGATCTTCGGTTGTCGCCTTCAGTACTTCAGTATTTTTATTGACCGAGAGATCGACCAGCCGGCTATAGATATTCTGCTCATCCTTGATCAGGGTATCGACATTAAAATCTGTTTTATTCTGCTCAAGATGCATTTCATCTGTAAAATAGGTATTTAACTGCTCCCGGTGTTGCGGGATCTGGGTTTTAATATATTCAATCAGCTCTCGTGTGGTTCTACCTTCTTTTTTTAAACGTAGCAATAACAGGATCACCCAGGCAATCATGACGGTCAGCAAGACCACGCCGATCTCGGCAAAGATAATCAATATACTTAAAACTGACTCATCCATCCTTATTGCCTTCTTCCTTTTCTGTCGGAGCATCGAGATCATCATCCAGGCTCTGCTGCAGTTTTTTCTTACGGCGACGAATCAATATCACAACGACTACGACAATAAGTGCCAGCACCAGGTTAGCGAAGATAATTGCAACTGTTATCAGAGTCCAGTCTAGTTCTTCTTCCTGCTCTGGCTCATGCTCTGCTTCTTTTTCATGCGCCTGTTTTTTATCTTCTTTTTTAACTTCCTGCTTATTATGCTCCTGTTTCTTTTCATGGCCTTGTGATTGTTCCGCAGCATGTTTCTTTTTTACAGGTTCATGTTTTACTTCGGCCGCTTCGTGGCTACCGACAGTTAACGGTGAAGAAGCCCCTTCAAGCGCCAGTTTACGTTTAAATTCATAACTGGCCGGTTTGTTATCGGCGCGAATCGCATTCAGCTTCAGGGTAAAGAAAGTATCTGCATAATGATTATCCACGGTTGTCACCCAGCTGTTCGCCAGTCGCTGTAGCGGAATCTGCCTGCCATCATTCATTACGATAAACATATTGACTGATTCCGGTCGTAATACATTTAACAGTGGTGTCACTTTCAGCGTGTAATGGCTCTGCTCCTTGCTGAGTTTGATTTCTGCCGCAGTATCATAAACACGGAACTGATGCCGTACTTCTCTTTCAACTGTCGGACTCTTGGCGCGGATAATGACTTCGTTATTGCCAATATTGAAGACAGGCGTGATATCAATTGCAAAACTGTAATCATCTTTTTCTGTTTTATGTAACGGGTAATTTCGTTCAGATGAGCGTTTTGCATCTCTTTCCAGGCTAAAGCGGAATTTATCCAGCAGGCGTTTGTCACTGAGCGGTTTATTATCCTGTGATAGCCAGGCACTGACCTGCAGGCTATCTCCCTGGATGAGAAATGCCGGCAATTCACCAACCTTAAGTTTTAAGTTGGTTGCAACAACGACCCGGTTACTTTTATCCAGTGGTGCCTGAATCTTCCACTGCCCGGCCTTTGGCTGGTTTACCGTAATCAGATCAAAACCCCTGTCGCGATACCAGCTAACCGTTTTCGGGTGTGTTTTTTCCTGCCAGTTCTGACTGTCTGGTGTAGCAATGCGTGTTGGCTGCTTACTGTTATTGAATACCAGCAGGGTCATATCGTGAATGCCCTTGTCTACCTTGAACACATTATCCGTGATTGGCAGGGTATCCATTGGAATCGATTGCTGCAGAATCTGCATAAAGACTTTCTGCAGCTCATCGGCATGACTGACCTGGGTATAAACCCCATCGGTATAAGAAGACAGGGTGCTCAGCAGGCTTTCATCGACGTTGTCCGAGAGGGCGATGGTATGAATCCGTACACCCGCTTTTTCCAGCCGAGGCAGGATTTCCCTGATAATTCTTTGCCGCGAGGCCTTATCTTTTGCCTCAGCTTCGCTGATATCCACATGGCCATCAGTGAGCAGCAGCAGGTTACGCCGGTAACGCGGGTCGGGGCTGTTCCAGTCAAAGCTGGCCTTGCGCAGCGCATCTTCAATATTGGTATAAAGCCCGACCGAGCTGATTTTTTCTGATTCCCTGCGTGCCAGTTCCCGCCAGGCCTGATCC
>JALUTJ010000023.1 GCA_027057985.1 Chromatiales bacterium | reverse complement strand
CCATCGGTAAGCAGGATCATCAGGCGTTGTGAACTGGCCTGTTTTTCAAGTTGCAGGGTGGCGAAGCGAATTGCGGCACCCATGCGTGTATAGTAACCGGGTTTGACTGCATTGATGCGACCACGAACCTGTGAATTATATTTTTCATCGAAATCCTTAATGCGGTGAACTCGCACCGGGTTTCGTTTGCGACTGGAAAAGCCATAAAGGGCAAAACGATCTGCACTATTACTGAGTGCTTCAGAAAAAAGAAACAGACTGTCACGAATAACATCGATAACGCGATTATGATCATCGATAAAGGTATCGGTAGAAAGTGATAGATCGGCCATTAACAGGCAGGACATGTCGCGTGTGGTTTCCTGCAAATCACGATAGAGGTTATCAGCATGAGCGGCATGACCATTTTGTATGTCTGTGATAAAACGTAACCAGGCATCGAGATCGATTTCCTGGCCATCAGGCTGATGCTGCTGCCATTGTCGTTGTGGTTGCAGAATCTGGAACCGGCGTTGCAGGTTACGCGCCTGTTTATGCAGGTGTGAAGGTAATGGCATGGCAGTAGCTTCACGGCTTTCCATGGTGACGATACGACAGTAATCGGGTACAAGGCGAGAACTTTTCCAGTCCCATTCGGGTAACAGTAAACTTTGATCAAGTATATCGTCATCATCCTTTTCGCTGGGCAGATCCAGGTCGAAGCGGATGGCAGACTTGCTATTGCGCTGGTGTTTACTGACGGCGATTTT
This sequence comes from Chromatiales bacterium, assembly GCA_027057985.1. Classification (GTDB taxonomy): domain Bacteria; phylum Pseudomonadota; class Gammaproteobacteria; order UBA6429; family Thiohalophilaceae; genus JAGLTQ01. The sequence continues at coordinate 5,974 of JALUTJ010000023.1, read as the reverse complement.
GTCGAGATCACGGGCAATATTTTCTGCCTTATCGAGATCTTCTTCTTCATCCTGGGCGCGATCAGCATTAACAAATTCACCCCAGCTAAGAATATTTTCCATACGGATGGTTATCAGGCCTCGCTCGGGGTATTCTGAATCCACTTCTTCGGCTTGTCGCCGAGCCAGTTCAGTCTGTTGTTGTTTTGAGAGACGTTGCTGGTTGATATCTTCAGTACTGGCAGCTCGCCGGGTAGCGGCGTTATCAGCTGGGTCAGGATGTAACCACAATGGTACAGCAGCAGGTGGTTTTTTATCCTGCTGCACATAGTCTGTTACCGTACCGGGCTGCAACAGTGCCTGTTGCAGCAGGGCTTCATCAGCAGCGGCTTTGCGCGGCAGGTTATCGACAGGGCTGCGTTGCTGAAGATGGGCCTGAACCAGTCGCTGGTAACGTTCATGTAAACCGGGAAACCGGTGTAAAGTTGTTACGGTTAAGGCCTGGTTGTGTAGCAGCCAGTTAGAGGGTTTTTCTGCACTATCACAGCTTGCCAGTGCCGCCAGCCAGAAGTAAAGATCACGGTTGAGTTTACGTTCATTAAAACTTGCAATACGAGCGGGCATACGCAGGCTGAGTTCATCCAGCCAGGCCAGTTCGGCACGGGTACTGGTGCCGGCTAGTCGCTGTAGCCAGCCGCGTCGACCATGATTAAGTGTGGCATCGGCCTTTTCGATACGTAAGCCGGCATCACCGCCGAGGGCACGAAAGTAGGTTCCGAGCACGGGAGCAATTTCATCCAGTTCGACGGCCGCCTCGGGATAGCTACGTTCCGCGATACGGGTAATGAATTTATGCCAGATTTGGCCGACCTGTTCTTCCATCAGCCTGCTCCGTTGTGTTTGAAACAATCTGTAATGCCAGCACGGTCACGTCCGCTGACAACCGGCAGGGCACAGTCTTTATCGACCCATTGCAGCAGCCCGGGTTTGTGTTTTGCCTGCTGTACATCGATACAGGCACTGATGCACTTACCACACTCGGTACAGGTAAACATTTTTCGTTTTAGTGTGCGTGGGTGTAAACGCATGGGGCAGACATTATCACAGGCATTGTTACAGGTTTTACAGTCACTGGCATGGCTACGGTTAAAACCTACTACCATTGCCTTTGGGTTTGCCATCCATGCCAGGCTTTGAAATAAACCCACCGCGCAGGCAAAGCGGCAGAAAAGATGGCGTGCAAAGGTAAACTCGATAATAAACAGAACCGTTGCCACAGTAATAAAACTGAACTGGTTGCGGGTAAGTTCAAGCGTGAATAAATTTGTATAGATCTCTTTGGGGGGTAACAGGTAAGTTAAAAGACTAACAGCCCAGAGAAATGCAAAGCCAATAACAGCAAGTAGTGTCCAGAACCAGTAAAAGGAGCGTGGTTGCAATAGACTGCCATCAGCCTGCTGTGCGGGTAATGGTTTTTTCTCCCAGATACTGGGTTTACCGGAGGCACGTAACATCAGGCCATTGATCATTTCCACGACAAAGAAATGAGGACAGAGCCAGCCACAGTAGAGCCGGCCAAAACGCCAGGCGATCCATAAAAAGAGTGCGGCACCACCAAAAAGAGGAATAAAACCCTTGAGTAGAATATTGAGTATCGCATCATTGATGCCGGTTTTACCGGCAATAAAATCATCGATACCCAGGGTCCAGTCATAACCAAAGAATATGCCGTGTCCGAGTGTCAGATCGATACGAAATATATCCAGAACCGGTGCCAGTACAAAGATCATCATAAAACTTATCTGCAGGATAAGTCTGTTGCGTTGCAGGTTTTGCTGCTGCATGATCATAACGATTCACAGCCTTTGCCAGGTGCCGGGCCAAATACAGGAAAGCGCCAGCATTGTGCAGAAAGTGCATGCGACAGGCCAATAGCACCAAGTAGCACAAAACTGGCATGTATCACCGTGAAATAAAGAATAACGATAATCCAGGTATTTACACTTTGATAACCACCCATAAAGATAATAAGCAGGTTGATAATCACAAGTAAAAAACCTCCCCACAGGCTGGTCACCAGGGTTTGTTGCAGGTGAGCCTTTGCCAGTGGTGCAGCCTCGCGGATAGTAATGAGATATAGCAGGAGTAACAGCATAAAACCAATACCAGGCAATAATAACAGGTTGACAAGGTATAGTGCTTCGGCAATAACAGCCAGAGTATAACCCGGTGTGGCTGCCTGTTTATCCGAGGTTGGCATGAATCGCCTCACGCAGGGCTTCGATGGTATCGCTATCATCACTCAAGGGTTCAACCAGTGCAGCCTGACAGGCCTCTATTAAATCAAAGCCATTTTTTACCAGGCGTGCGGTATAAACCAGCAGGCGGGTAGAGGCGGCTTCTTCAAGGTCATGATCTTTTAAACGTCGTAGTACATTGGCCAGCTTCACCAGCTTTTGAGCCAGTTCTCGTTCAATACCGGTTTCACCCATGACAATTTCGGTTTCCAGTGCCGGATCGGGAAAATCAAAAGTCATGGCAAGAAAACGTTGCCGGGTTGAAGGTTTAAGATTCTTTAACAGGTTCTGGTAGCCGGGGTTATAGGAAACCACCAGCATGAATTCTTTTGCTGCATGAATAATCTCTCCACTACGTTCCAGTGGCAGTACCCGGCGGTTATCGGTTAGCGGATGTAAAACCACGGTGGTATCCTTGCGTGCTTCAACCACTTCATCAAGGTAACAGATTGCGCCTTCACGTACTGCGCGGGTTAGCGGGCCATCACTCCAGAAGGTGCCCTTATCGCCGATCAGGTAACGACCAACCAGGTCGGCCGCAGTAAGATCATCATGGCAGGATACCGTATAAAGCGGGCGATCAAGCCGGGCGGCCATGTGCTCGATAAAACGGGTTTTACCACAGCCGGTTGGCCCCTTGATCATGACGGGCAACTGCTGTTGCCAGGCATTTTCAAACAGGGCAACCTCATTGCCCTGCGGCTTGTAAAAAGGGGTTTCTGTTGTCTGCATGGATTTACTGGTAGCGGTTAAATCCGACATGATATTTCTCCCGGGCCAAGATAAAAGATATGCGTAATCAGAAAAAAGAGAATGTAAGTTAAGCCGGTGATGGCTTCCTGCCATCACCGGATAACATGGTGGTTTAATCGACGGTTGCTTCCGGATCGGCATTACCAACAAAGAAGCTGGCAACATAGGTTAGCAGGCCGATTATAAAGACGACACCGGCAACTTCACGCAGCCAGTAGAACATGGCGATTTTCTCCTGAACTACCATGAATGGCTGTGGGTCTCCAGTATAGCGTTGCAGGTAAACCTGCAGGATACCCGCACCTGTCAGGAACAGCGTGATAAACACGATGGATACAGTCATGAGCCAGAATGACCACATCTCCAGAGTTTGCGACCGTTCACTATTGGCCGCATCACGTCCACGTAGCATTGGCATGGCGTAGGAGATAATGGTTAGAACAATCATCACGTATGCGCCGTAGAAGGCCATGTGACCATGCGCCGCAGTGATTTGTGTCCCATGGGTATAGTAGTTCACCGGTGAAAGGGTATGCAGGAAGCCCCACACACCTGCACCGAGGAAGGCCATTACTGCAGTACCCAGTGCCCACAATACCGCTGCCTTGTTAGGATGGTTACGGCGTCGCCGGTTGACCATGTTAAAGGCAAACACGGTCATCATAAAGAACGGGATGGGTTCCATGGCAGAGAATATCGAGCCCCACCATTGCCAGTATTGCGGTGTACCGATCCAGTAATAATGATGCCCGGTTCCGATAATGCCGGTGATCAGGGTCATGGCAATAATGATATACAGCCACTTTTCGATCACCTCTCGGTCAACACCGGTGGTCTTGATAAGCACAAAGGCAAGAATAGAACCAAGAATCAGTTCCCAGACCCCTTCTACCCAGAGGTGAACAACCCACCACCAGTAATACTTGTCTTTCACCAGGTTGTCCGGGTTGTAGAATGAGAACAGAAAGAATACAGCCAGACCGGTGAGGCCAAGCAGCAGTACCATGGTGATCGCCGTTTTACGTCCCTTGAGAATGGTCATACCAATGTTATAAAGGAAGGCCAAAGCCACGATCACGATACCGATCTTGGTAATGGTCGGCTGCTCCAGGAACTCACGCCCCATGGTTGGGAGCAGACTGTTCCCGGTCATTTGCGCCAGTCCGGAATACGGTACCAGCAGGTAGCCAAGAATTGTCAGTGCCCCGGCAATAAGAAAAATCCAGAACATGACAAGAGCCAGTTTTGGACTATGCAGGTCGCGTTCTGCTTCTTCTGGTACCAGGTAATAGGCTGCGCCCATAAAACCGAACAGTAGCCAGACAATCAGCAGGTTAGTGTGCACCATTCGCGCAACATTAAATGGAATTTCTGGAAAGAGGAAATCCCCCATCACATACTGTAAGCCGAGAATCAGGCCAAACAGTATCTGACCCACAAACAAGCCAATGGCGGCTATGAAGTAGGGTTTTGCAACAGCTTGAGATTGATATTTCATCATCAGGTCTCCTTGGAATTAACCCTGAATATTGGGTGGCCAGCCAGAGGCATCGATTTCGGATACATATTTAAGAAACTCTGAAATTGCATCGAGTTCTTCTGCAGTAAAGTCAAACTGCGGCATACTGCGACGACCCTTGATACCTTCGCGGGGACGACTGCTGATAAAAGCTTCAATAGCCTGCTTGCTATTGCCAAATCGCTTGTAAACATTGCCCAGTTCAGGCGCAAAATAGGCACCTTCACCCAGCAGGGTATGGCAGCCAATACAGTTGTTTTCTTCCCAGAGTCGCTTGCCTTTTGCTACTTTTTCAGTCAGATTTGCCGAGTTATCCTGTTTTGGCATCTCTGAATGTGTGTCATAGGTCAGGCTAAGAAACAATAAGATGAAAAACAGACTGCCACCGTAAAAGACATTACGTGCCATGGCTTTGGTAAACGTCTGAGACATAATTTCATCCTCCCATTTATAAGAGATTGCCATTGAAACACCCGCAAACGGAAGAATCCTTGACATTCGTCAAGTGAAAACAGAATATTAAAGAAATGATTGAAGAATTAAAAAAAGTAATCCTCTTCTCAGAGCTTAGCGAAGAACAGCTACAGCGGGTCGAGAAACACGCGCATAGCGTTACCCTGAAGCAGGGAGAAACTCTGTTTGAACAGGGTGATAATGCCGATCGTTTTTATTTATTGCTCAGGGGGCATATAAAGCTTTTCCGACTATCGCCGTCGGGGGATGAAAAAGTCATCGAGGTAGTAACAGCAGTCAGTACCTTTGCCGAGGCATTGATGTTCCTCAAACATACAGTATATCCGGTTGGTGCCCAGGCGCTGTCCCCGGTAGAGCTGATCAGTATAGATGCACATGATTTTTCAGCAATGTGCCATGAATCGGTAGAAACCTGCTTTGTCTTGCTGGGGGTATTGAGTAAGCGGCTGCGTGGTCTTATCCGGGAAATTGATGATATCAGTCTGCATAGTGCGACCTCACGCCTTGCCGGGTATATTCTTTCGCAAAAACTGAAAAATACCGATACCTTCACACTTAAGGCACCCAAGCATATTATTGCCTCACGGCTATCGATAAAACCAGAAACCTTCTCCCGTATTCTGAAAAACCTGGCAGAAAATAATTATATTGAACTGCATGGCAATGAAGTAACAATAAAGAATATCGAGGGACTCAATACCCTCGCTGATGTCTGTGCAGCACCGGATGAAGGTTTACTAAGGTCTTTTGATTCACCGGAATAATATGGTTTAATAATTTTTTCATGTTTATAGTGAGTGGAGTATATTCACGATCGCTGATACGACACCATTGCTCAAAACCCCACCCCACCATTTCTCAGTTTTATCATTTTTCAGCACAACAATGATCTGATTACAGGGTCTTCCTATAACAATATCTATTTTTTATTGTTTTTGTGAAACGTAGGCCG
>JALUTJ010000022.1 GCA_027057985.1 Chromatiales bacterium | reverse complement strand
ATCCTGCCAATTTTGGCCGACTCTGTTCCAAGGGCAGCGCCCTGGGCGATACCCTGAGCATGGAAGGACGCCTGCTTTCTCCTGAAGTCGACGGTAATACCCAGAGCTGGGATACGGCCCTGAATACCGTGGCCTATCGTTTTCAGCAAACCATTGAACAGCATGGTGCTGATTCGGTGGCCTTTTATGTTTCTGGGCAATTACTCAGTGAAGATTATTACGTTGCCAACAAGCTGATGAAAGGCTTTTTTGGTAGTGCTAATATCGATACTAACTCTCGCCTGTGTATGTCATCCGTGGTCGCGGCGCAAAAACGCGCCTTTGGTGCCGATACCGTCCCCTGCAGTTATGAAGATCTGGAGCGAGCCAAGCTGGTTATCCTCTCTGGCAGTAATGCAGCCTGGTGTCACCCGGTACTGTTTCAACGTATTCGGCAGGCAAAAAAAGATAACCCGGATATGATGGTGGTGGTGATCGATCCCCGCCATACCGCCAGTTGTGATATTGCCGATATCCACCTGCCTATCCGTCCAGGGACGGATCATATCCTTTTCAACGGTCTGCTTTGCTATCTTGAACAGCAGGGTGAAAAAAACGAACTGTTTGTCAATCATCATACCGAGGGGCTGGAAGCGGCACTGGCAATAGCAAATGAAACTGCCGGGAATCCCGTGAAGGTTGCCGAGCAATGTCAGCTCGATAAAGATGATATTGAAAGCTTTTACCGCCTGTTTGCGCGTACAGAGCGAGTCGTTACAGTTTATTCCCAGGGTATCAACCAGTGGTCCTTTGGTACGGATCGCGTCAATAGCATCATTAACTGTCATTTATATACCGGCCGTATTGGTCGACCCGGCATGGGGCCTTTTTCCTTTACCGGGCAGCCCAATGCCATGGGAGGGCGTGAAGTCGGTGGGCTGGCTAACCAGCTTGCGGCTCATATGCTGATCGAAAATCCACAACATCGGCAGCTGGTACAGGATTTCTGGCAATCGCCTTCCATCCCCCAAGAGCCGGGACTAAAGGCGGTTGATCTCTTTGATGCTATCCACGAGGGTAAAATAAAGGCCGTCTGGATTATGGCGACCAATCCGGCGGTAAGCCTGCCGGACAGTAAGCGGGTAAAAGAAGCCCTGCAGAAATGTGACTTCGTGGTAGTCTCCGATTGCATGCGCTATACCGATACCACTCGCTATGCCAATGTGCTGCTTCCAGCGCAAACCTGGGGAGAACGTGATGGTACGGTTACCAATTCTGAAAGACGTATCAGTCGGCAACGTGCCTTTTTACCATCACCCGGTGAGGCACGCCCGGACTGGTGGATTATTTCAGAAGTGGCAAAGCGTTGTGGCTATGGTGAGCAGTTTGCCTACACCGAGGCGGCCGATATCTTTCGCGAATACGCCGGACTTTCTGCGTATAAGAATGAAGGCTCGCGCAGTTTCGATATCTCGGCAATGCAGGATATCAGTTATCAGCAATATGATGACCTTGAGCCGATACAATGGCCCGTGACAAAAGAGCAACCACAGGGCACGGCACGACTCTTTGCCGATGGACGCTTTTATACCGAAAGTGGCAAAGCACAGTTTATTCGCATAGAAAATGCTTCGGCCGCAGCAAAAACCTCTGAGCATTATCCTTTGCGGCTCAATACCGGCAGGGTACGGGATCACTGGCATACCATGACTCGCACCGGAAAATCGGCAAGGTTATCCGGTCATATCTATGAGCCCTTTGTTGAGATTAACGATGAAGATGCCACGTTTTATGCACTGGAAGAAGGGGCACTGGCCGAGGTGCAGAGTGAAAAGGGTTCGGTAGTGGTGCGCGTTAAGGTTTCGACAGTGCAACAAAAGGGCAGTGTCTTTGTGCCGATGCACTGGAATGATCAGTTTGCCAGCCAGGCCAGCGTCGATAGTCTTGTCGCATCCGTTGTTGATCCGATTTCAGGTCAACCAGAATACAAGGCAACCCCGGTGAATATAAAGGCCTACCCGGCAAGGTGGTATGGCTTTTTGCTTACACGACGAAAGCTGGGCATGCAGCAGGCCAGTTACTGGGCAGTGAGTCGTGGCCAGGGATTGTGGCGCTACGAACTGGCGGGTCAACAGACCCCCGCTGACTGGGCCAACTGTGCCCGCGAGCTACTCTGCCAGCATGCTGAACAGGTTGAGTGGATTGAATATCATGATTCAGCACAGAACCGTTACCGGGCTGCCCGTATTGAAAACGGGCGGCTCGAAAGCTGTATTTTCATTGGTCCGGACTACCATCTGCCAGAGCGAGACTGGTTATTAAAACTTTTTGCCGATGAACAGCTCGATGATCGTGATCGCACCAGTATATTGACCGGTAAACCGGCTACACCTCAGGCCGATAACGGACGTATTGTCTGTGCCTGTTTCAATGTCGGTATCAATACCCTGCGCGATGAAATAAAACAGCATAATTTGAAAACACCAGAGCAGGTTGGTGAACGACTGCGTGCAGGAACAAACTGTGGTTCCTGTATTCCTGAAATACGAGAAATTATCCAGCAAGCAAGGTAGTATAGTTACAATTGTTGACAGATAAGGGTGGTTTCATAAATAAGCAGGCTTTTATTAGAGTAATGAACGAGATAAAAAATCAGAAATCAGCAGCAAAGACCAGCTTACGTTTTCAGTATATCACTGCTTCCATTATCGTTGTTATGCTGTTTCTGATTGCTACCCTGGTGGCCAGTTTCTATTTCAAAAGTATTACCCATGACAATACCCGCCAGTTGCATATCTATGACACTCTCAATATTCGTGTTGACAGTTTACGCGATGCTGTCTGGGTGGCAGATAAGTCCCTGTACATGGTGTTGAGTGATGCAAAGGACATTAATCAGGATGAAGTTCGTTCCAGGTTTTTCGAGATAAAAAGCAGACTTGACGAGATCGAGGCAATACCGGATATCAATGACCCGCGGTTAAAGGAACAGTTTCAGGCTACCAGGAAAGCATACCAGGCATTGAATAAAAAGGTTATGCGTTTGCTTGAGTTACGCAAGGATATTAACTGGCTCTATCCCATGCTGCCTTTTATCAGTACAACCCTGCTGGAATCAAATCGTAACTTTGAAACCGCCTTAAGGCAGGCTGTCAATGAAACCAACGAAGTAAATGATAAAAAGTATTTTAAACGGGTTTCCCCGATTTTAAGCGAGCTGCAAAATGCCTGGCGCCTGCAAATACTGGATTTTCGCGGTTCACTGATTCGCTTTATTGGACTTAATGTTCGCAATATCTCGCAGGAAAAAGATATTGAAAACTACCATAAACAGATTATGCGTAAGCTCAAATATCTGAAAAAAATATCTGAAAAAGGTGAGCTGGAATTACTTACCGAGGTTGCCGTGGATGACATGCTGAAGTATGCAGAAAAATGGTATCAGGATTATCATAAGATGCTCAAGATACGCCATGAGAAAAAATGGCGTTCAGATATTCATTTTATTCGCACTGAAATCCAGCCATTACAAAGAGACCTTTCTAATGAGCTGGGTAAACTTGAAAAATATCTCAGGCAAAAGTCAATTCAGAATACTCATATTATTGATAATGTTATGGGAAAAATATTTATCGAATTATGGGGGATGACTGCGATTGCAATACTGTTTGTTATCGTTATTTATCTAAAACTAAACAAATCTATCCTTAAGCCGATTGAACAGATTGCAGAGAACCTGGCTGAGAACACCACTTATACCGAGAATCTGAAATTACCGGGTAAAAGTGGCCGGGAAATCGATGTACTGGTCAGCGCCTTTAATAATATGCGTAAACAGGTACATCACCGTGAGATGGTGCTCGAATTTCAGGCCATGCATGATTCTCTTACTGGCTTGCCTAACCGTGCCCTGTTGCAGGACAGACTGGAACAGGCCATTCATTTTGCAGAACGTAATCATAGTGGTATGTCATTATTATTACTGGATCTTGATCGCTTCAAGGAGATCAATGATACCCTGGGACACCCAGTGGGTGATATTGTTCTGCGTAAGGTATCAAGACGACTTGAGGAATGTCTTCGAGCAACAGATACCGTTGCCCGCCTTGGTGGTGATGAATTTGCCATTCTTACATCCGATACCGAAGAATCAAAAATCAATGCCTTTATCGAGCGCATTGTAAGGAAGATTGAAAAAGTTATCAATGTTGGCGACCAGAAGCTCTATGTAGGAGTGAGTGTTGGCGTTGCTTCATACCCTGAGCATGGTAAAGATGCAGATACACTAATACAGCATGCCGATGTCGCTATGTATAGTGCAAAACGTGAAAATCGTAACCAGGCATTTTATCGTTCGGATCAAGATTATTATAGTGCTGATAACCTGACACTGCTCGCTGATCTTAAATCTGAGTTGAAAAGTCCTTCATCCCGCTTGTCGTTGAAATTTCAACCACAGCTTGATACGTTTTCAGGTGAAGTTACTACACTCGAAGCACTGTTACGTTACGAACACCCACAACAGGGTAAGTTGAGTGCAGAGCAGGTTATTCGCATGGCAGAACAGAGCGGCCTTATTTCCGAGTTGACCCAGTGGGTAATAAAGGAATCAATACGCCAGTATAATTTACTTAATAAGGAAAAAATCACACTCTCCATCAATCTCTCGGTCTGGAATCTGCAGGATGCCGAGTTGATACCATTTATTAGTCGAACCCTGCATGAACAAAGGGTTAAACCTGAACAGATCGTTTTTGAAATTACCGAAAGTGCGGTAATGAATGATCCGGAAAGATCACGTCAGGTATTACAAATTCTGAGCGAGATGGGGATAGGGCTGGCAATCGATGATTATGGAACCGGTTTTTCTTCACTGGCTTATCTTAAACTTCTGCCGGTTAAGTACCTGAAAATAGATAAATCCTTTGTTGTTGATATGATGGAAGATGAAAATGATGCCATTATCGTACGATCAACCATCGATCTTGCACATAATCTTGGTTTGTCGGTGGTTGCCGAAGGTGTAGAGACCCAGGAAATCATGGCGATATTACGTGCGCTTGGTTGTGATTATGTGCAGGGGTATTATATATCTCGTTCTTTATCGGTTGATAAAGTGCAGCAGTGGTTTCTTGATTATGCAGAAAAAGAAATTCTATAAATCAGAAATCTGCTTTGAGTGCCCGTTTGGAAAGCTGAAAAGCAAGGAAAAGGAATCCCAGTGGAATGATAATTGTCTGTAAAACAAAAACCACGATAAGATCGATGATATGTCGCCCGCTCTCTGCTGCAGCCTGTTTGTATTTTTCAATACGCTGATTGATATCCAGCATTTCGGAAGTTGAGCGGTAAAAGTCACGCGCACTTTCCCAGACTGATTTCTTGCCAACGTCAGGCTGTTTTTCAGCCTGTTGCTGATTCAGCATTTCAATATCTTCGGCCGTGGTCTTGAGCACCTGGTTAGAGGTCTGGTAATCCTGTTGCAAAAAGATCTGGTAGATGGCTTCGTTTCCAAGTCCAGCCAGGGGAACGGTAAAGCGTAATATAATCATTGCTAGCGAAGCTCGCACTAATACTTTGCAGACTGTTCCTTCCTTACGCTTGCTGATCATAAATAGCAGGGTAATGAGCAGTGAAGCAGCAAGAATATAGCGAAAGTAAGACCAGCTGGTCATATTTAAAAATACTTTCTGTATTCCCAATGAAGTACTGCTTGCTAGCATGATCCAGGAAAAGCGCTCTACCAGGTCATTGACTGGATCGAGAATCTGACCAGGGGTCAGGTTAATACCTATGCCAGCTGGTTGAATTGCAACCTCAGTGCCCTGGGCCAGGGAGATAATGCCATTGAGGGATTTCGCCAGACCAAATGTTATCAGGGCACGATTAAAAGCCCGGTCGATATATTTCTTTCCATCCTGATCGATAGTCTGATGCAGGTTGAGAAACAGAGCAAATATAACAAACAGAATAAGTACCCAGCGCTGGGCGGGCATTTTTTTCAGGTTATCACGGAGTGTGGCAAGATACGGCATTATTTAGTCACTTTGTTTTTGTTATAAGTGGTAACTATAGCAGTAAAGTCGGGAGATGTTTTGTGGTATTTCACATAAAACAAAGCCCCTTAACGGGGCAAAAATAACAGGTTTTATCTGAAACGGTTTTAAGATTCATTTATCTCGTTACGCATTGATTGTGCACGACGGTAATTACGTCGTAGTACCAGGATCATAATGCCTGAAACCCCTAGCAGGATACCGGAAATAAATGACATAAATGAATCAACGGTAGAGATGGCAGCAACACCACCGATAACATAGAGTATCGGCAGGCTTTCGTAGATCGGTTTTGGCATATTCATATAAATCCCTCCAGACAACCGGTTAATTTCCGTATAATGAAAACCATACAGGACACACAAACAGGTATAGCAGTCCGGAAAAAGCAGGGCAATAAAACAAATGTTAAATATTGGTTAAATACCATTCTATTGATATGGACAATATGGCACTTTCTCAGCAAAAACAGTTGCTTAGTGGTTTTTTTTATCATGGTCTACAACAGGCGCATGGATGTGAGGCGGTATTCCGTCACTTGCAGCAAAATCCAGTTAAAGGAGATATTGCAGTAGTGTCGGTAGGTAAAGCGGCCTCGGCGATGATGCAGGGAGCAGAAAAAGCACTGGGCAGCCAGCTTAAAACAGCCCTGGTGATTACACGCTATGGTTATGCGGATAAGCTTTCAAAGTGGCCTGTGATCGAATCAGCCCA
>JALUTJ010000021.1 GCA_027057985.1 Chromatiales bacterium | reverse complement strand
TATTCATCGGCTTTTTCCTACCTTAAATGTTAAATCTCAAAAAATTCTTTACTCGTTATACGTGCAGACCGGTTTCACCACGGGTTATCCCGGTAGCACCGGAACGAACCGTTTCCACGATATCATCAGCATTTAGTGCCTTGATAAAGGCATCCAGCTTGCTGCCTTCGCCGGTTAACTCGATGATATAGGTGGTATCAGTAACATCGAGTACCCGGCCATTGAAAATATCGGCCTGGCGCTTTACTTCTTCACGCTTTTCATTGTTATCCGCCCTGACCTTGATCAACATAAGCTCACGTTCAATGTGCTCACCGTTACCGGTTATATCACACAGTTTCACAACATCGATAAGCTTGTTTAACTGCTTGATGATCTGTTCAATGACTTCCTCGGAACCCGTGGTAACAATCGTCATCCGCGACAGAGTTTCATCTTCTGTCGGCGCAACGGTCAGTGATTCAATGTTATAACCACGCGCAGAGAACAACCCGGCAACACGTGAAAGTGCGCCGGACTCGTTTTCCATTAACAATGAAATTATATGCTGCATTTTATGCTAACTCTCTTTCATGCATTTCATGATGCCCTTTGCCAGCAGCGATCATGGGGTATACATTTTCTTTCTGGTCAGTAATGAAGTCCATGAATACCAGTCGATCTTTCATGGCAAAAGCTTCTTTCAGTGCATCTTCCACATCTTCCGGTTTTTCAATACGCATCCCAACATGACCATAGGCTTCCGCCAGCTTCATGAAGTCTGGCAGTGCATCAACATAGGACTGTGAGTAGCGGCTTTCATAGAAGAATTCCTGCCACTGCCGCACCATGCCCATGTAACGGTTGTTCAGGTTGACGATTTTCAATGGCGTACCATACTGCATCGCCGTAGACAGCTCCTGGATACACATCTGGATACTGGCTTCACCGGTGACACAGGCCACGGTTTCATCCGGGTTACCCAGCTGACAACCAATAGCTGCCGGCAGACCAAAGCCCATGGTGCCAAGACCACCGGAATTGATCCAGCGCCGCGGCTGATCGAACTTGTAGAACTGCGCCGCAAACATCTGGTGCTGCCCCACATCCGAAGTAATAATGGCATCACCGCCAGTGACTTCATAGAGCTTTTCAATAACATACTGCGGCTTGATCAATGCACTGTTACGATCGTAACGCAGACAGTCTTTGGCCTTCCATTCTTCAATCTGCTTCCACCAGTTTTTCAGTGCTGTTTCATCCGGCTTTTGCCCCATGGCATCGATGGTTTTGCTCAGTTCAGTCAGTACCGTCTTCACATCACCAACCAGGCCGATATCCACATGTACATTCTTCGAAATCGAGGATGGATCGATATCGATATGAATAATGGTGGCATCAGGACAGAATTTCTTAACCTCACCGGTAACACGATCATCAAAACGCGCGCCCACTGCGAGCAGCACATCACTGTCGTGCATGGCCATATTGGCTTCGTAAGTACCGTGCATACCGAGCATACCCAGGTTCAGTGGATCCGGTTCCGGGTAGGCGCCGAGTCCCATCAAAGTCTGGGTAATCGGGAAACCAAGTTTGCGGGTCAGCTCACGTAGCTCTGCCGAGGCATTGCCCAGCACCGAGCCCCCCCCGGAATAAATCATTGGCCGTTTTGCCGAAATCAACGCCGCAGCGGCTTTTTCTATCTCAGAAGGCTCAACCTCGATAACCGGGTTATAGGAACGCAGTTCGATGCTTTTCGGGTACTCGTAGGGCACCTTGATATTCGGATCGGTAATATCCTTGGGAATATCAACCACAACCGGGCCGGGCCGACCGGTGGTCGCCACGTAAAAGGCCTTTTTCAGGGTCAGCGCCAGATCGCGCACATCTTTTACCAGGAAATTATGCTTGACGCAGGGGCGCGTAATACCCACGGAATCTACTTCCTGGAAGGCATCACTGCCAATAAAGGCGCTGGTTACCTGGCCGGTAATCACAACCATAGGGATAGAATCCATGTAGGCCGTGGCAATACCGGTGACTGCATTGGTTGCACCTGGACCTGAGGTGACCAGCACCACACCCGGCTTTCCAGTTGAGCGTGCATAACCATCGGCCGCATGAGTTGCCCCCTGCTCGTGCCGAACCAGAATATGTTTCACGGCATCCTGACGGAAAAGGGAATCGTAAATATGCAGCACGGCACCACCCGGGTAGCCGAATACGTATTCCACGCCCTCATCTTTAAGGAATTGTGTAACTATATCGTCACCGCTGAGTTCCACGATTTTAAGCTCCAGAGTCTTGTAAATACCACGACAAAAAGCCCGTAATGGGCCGGGTTTTCCGCACCACAGGCCGGAAAACGCAAAACGCCGTATTATACGCAGCCTCGCAGCAGAATTGCACCAGTTGAGCCATAAATTCTGCCTGTTTGCACTGTTTTTGCAGCTGTTGCCCCCGCTCGGCAGAAAAATCGCCCTGTCACGACTGTAAACTGCTTCACAGCCCTGCATTCAGGCCGTAATTAAGCCGCCTGAATCAATTTACAAACCCGAATTCCCCTGCGATACTAGCTATAAGATATTGATATTTAACAACCTCTATGGGATGAAATATTATGCGAATAGTGCTTCTGACAATAATGATGATGTTAGCCAGCATGGCCTCTGCCGGGCTATACAAATGGGTCGATGATGATGGGAATGTACATTATTCCCAGAAGCCACCGCGGGACAAGCAGTTCAAACGTCTCAAGCCACCTGCCCCGGCACCGGAAGATGCAAAACCCCTGTACCAGTCGCAAAAGGCCGATCCAAAGAAACAGGCCGCCGATAATGAAGTAACCAAAGTGAAGGCCGAAATTGAGAAAGTGCGTGCCCGTAACTGTGAGGCAGCTAAACAGAACCTGAAAAATTACACGGTCTATAAACGTTTTCTAAACAAGAAAACCGGTGAACTCACCCGGATTGATGACAAGGAACGGGAGCGGCAAATTAAAAAAGCACAGGAAGGTATCCGGGAATTCTGTAATTAGTATGCTATGAAATTCAAAATCCTGTTTATTATCGCCATACTCGCCGGGGCACTGTACTATCTATACCAGCACCCGGCACTGAAACAAAAACTGTTCGGTTCGGTGCAGGAGATTATTCCAGAACTCGATAGCACCACGCTATACAAGTGGAAGGACAGTAAGGGGCAGTGGCAGTACACCGATAAGCCCCCTGCTAAAGGTATTCCCTATACCACGCTGAAAACTCATAAAAATACCAATGTACTGCTGCCATCGGCCAGCAAACCCGCTCCCTAGCACCTTAATCCGTTATAAAGGCTGTACCCTTCTCCAGCATACGGATAAAATCGGCATTTGATTTTTAACCAGACGAGAACAATCACCTATGCGCGTTTCCAAGCTGTTAATTGCTACTCTTAAAGAATCCCCTGCCGATGCCGAGGTAGTCAGCCATAAACTGATGCTACGTGCCGGCATGATCCGCAAACTGGCCTCCGGCCTCTATACCTGGCTGCCACTGGGCTTGCGGGTATTACGCAAGGTAGAAAAAATTGTTCGTGAAGAAATGGATCAGGCCGGTGCGCAGGAAGTACTGATGCCCGCCACTCAGCCCGCCGAGCTGTGGCAGGAATCCGGTCGCTGGGATCAATATGGCCCGGAACTGCTGCGTTTTCATGATCGACATAATCGGGATTTCTGTTTTGGCCCCACCCATGAAGAAGTGATTACCGACCTGGTACGCAATGAACTACGCAGTTACAAACAGCTTCCAGCCAACTTCTACCAGGTACAAACCAAGTTCCGTGATGAAATTCGTCCACGCTTTGGTGTCATGCGTTCACGAGAATTTCTGATGAAAGATGCCTATTCCTTTCATATTGATGACAGTTGCCTGACTGATACCTACGACAAGATGCACGCAAGCTATTGCCGTATTTTTGATCGCATTGGCCTCGATTATCGTCCGGTACAGGCCGATACCGGCTCAATTGGTGGTAATGCCTCGCATGAATTTCATGTGCTGGCTGATTCCGGTGAAGATGATATTGCTTTCAGTTCCGACAGTGACTATGCCGCGAACGTGGAGCTGGCCGAGGCCATTGCCGAGAAAACAGAGCGGGATGCTCCACAACAGGAAATGACCCTGGTCGATACCCCGAACGCTAAAACCATCAGTGAACTGGTTGAACAGTTCGATATCGATATTAAACACACGGTCAAGACCCTGGTGGTTCATGCCAGTGAAGACAGTGAACATCGCCTGGTTGCGCTACTGGTACGCGGTGATCATGAGCTTAATGAAGTCAAGGCAGCAAAACTGCCCCTGGTTGCCTCTCCTTTGACCTTTGCCAGTGATGATGAAATCAAACAGGCCATTGGCGCCCTGCCCGGTTCACTCGGGCCGGTCAAGCTGGGTATTCCCTGTATTGCTGATCGCAGTGTTGCCGTAATGAGTGATTTTGCGGCCGGTGCCAACAGTGACGGAAAACATTACTTCGGTATTAACTGGGAGCGGGATGTAGCCCTGCCTGAAGTTGCGGATATTCGTAACGTAGTTGCCGGTGACCCCAGCCCGGATGGCAAGGGCACGCTCTCTATCAAGCGCGGTATCGAGGTCGGTCATATTTTCCAGCTTGGCACAAAGTACAGCGAAGCCTTAAAGGCAACCGTACTGGATGACAAGGGAAAGGCCACCATCATGAAGATGGGCTGTTATGGCATCGGTGTCTCCCGCGTGGTCGCAGCTGCAATTGAACAGAACCATGATGACAAAGGTATTATCTGGCCTGAATCGATTGCTCCCTTCGAGGTGGTGATTATTCCCATGAATATGCACAAGTCTGATACCCTGCAACCGGTCGCAGAAAAACTCTACCAGGATTTGCGCGACGCCGGTATCGATGTTCTGTTTGATGATCGCAAGGGACGCGCTGGAATGATGTTTGCCGATATGGAACTGATCGGTATTCCCCATCGCATCGTTATCGGTGAACGCGGTCTGGATAAAGGTATGCTGGAATACCGGGGTCGCCGTGACAGTGAGAACACCGATGTGCCGGTTGATGAAATTGTCAGCTTTATCAGGAACAAACTTGCAGATGCCAGGGTTCAATAAACGCATCCTGTTCTTTTTAATCCTGCTGGGGCTTGTCCCCGGCAGTACTGCCATTATGGCAGCGGAACAGGAAGTTGCCCTGCGCAAAGCGGATCCTGAATTACGCCAGCTGTTAAAAAAAGCCATCAATGAAAGCAGCAGCTTTAAAGATCGTTATGATGCCGAGGTCTGGCTTGTCGATATGTCCAACCGGCTTAAAGACAGGATCAGTGACCCGGCAAAACGTCTTGACCTTTTACGCCAGATTCACCAGGAAGCCAGTAAGGCCAAACTGCATCCTGAACTTGTGCTTGCCGTTATCGATGTCGAAAGTAATTTTGACCGCTTTGCTATTTCATCTGCTGGCGCACAGGGACTGATGCAGGTCATGCCCTTCTGGCTAAAGGAAATTGGTCGTCCACGTGACAGCCTGTTTAATATCCGTACCAACCTGCGTATGGGCTGCACCATTCTGAAATATTATCTCGACAAGGAAAAAGGTGACCTGACCCGGGCACTTGCTCGCTACAATGGCAGCCTGGGTAGCTATCGCTATACCAACAAGATCTATAAGCGCTTATCAGAACGCTGGTATAAACACTAAAATTATCTGATTGCTACAAATAGCTGACACTGTATTAAAATTCAATCTGTGCCTTTTGCCCTGCACGCAGGATTCTGTCACGACTATCGAAAACCACATCCACGGCATACTTTCCACTCTGCAGTGGTTCAAGAGAAATCATGCTGATCTTTCCAGTAAAGGTTTCTCCCGTCACAGTCACCTTTGCCGCCTGTCCCGGGGAATAATGACTTAACTCACTTTCATTGACCAGTAAACGAGCCTGCATACGGTTTGCCTTTGCCACTGTTACCAGTACCGGTGGAGCCATGCTTGATGCAACCACCTGGCCTTTGACCGCACGGCTACTGATAACCAGTGCATTAAATGGAGCGCGAATCGCACTATACTCGAGGTTGACCTTTGCTTTAACCAGCGCCGCTCTGGCCTGATGGTATTGTGCCTCGGCCGCAATAAAATTATTTTTTGCTACCTGTAGATCATGATCCGATAACATAGTTCTATCATACATATCCTGCTGCCGATCCAGTTCTCGCTTTGCCTCTTCTTTCACTGCCCGGGTATTATCCAGTTTTGCTTTTGCCAGTTTATATTCAGCTCGAAAAATTCTGGGATCCAGCTGAACCAGTACATCACCACGAGCGACGATCTTACCAGGCTCGGCAAAGACTTTCTGTACTACGCCGCTTACCGGAGTAGAGAGTTCAACCCGTTTAACCCAGGATAAAATTGCATCGGATTGAGCCGCACTCACGGAGCTGATAACAGTAGAAAGTAAAACAAGTAATACTGTTTTTATTTTCAGATTGATTGTCATAACTACTTACCTGTTTATTTGTTTTTCGTAGTTTTATTTTTATCCAGTAACCTGCCAGTCAAGGCATCCAGCGTGGCCCACGCCATACTAATATCAAAACCGATTTTCACCAGATTACGTTCTGCTTCAGAGTAGCGAACCATGGAATCACCCAGATCAGATTTTACTTCCAGTTCATATAGAGCCCGGTTTTTATCCAGTGACAACTCGGTATAATTCATTACTGCCTCGGCTTCCTCGTATTTAATTTTTGCCACTTCCAGTC
>JALUTJ010000020.1 GCA_027057985.1 Chromatiales bacterium | reverse complement strand
TTACAAAGCACCCTGGGTGGAAACAGCTACCAGAGCATCCTCGATCTTAAGCTTTCCGCCAAACGTCGCTTTGACAGCCAGACCCGTCTGGATCTGCGTTATCGTTTTAGTAATATTACTTCACTCAATACGGCCTATAACTACCTGCAGGGTTCTCGTCAACAGTTGCGTGCTGACTATAAAAAGAAAACTGCGACAGGTCGTCTGCGTTTTCGCTACCAGCTGGAAACCAATAACCGCCAGAACTCCGCCACGGCGAATTATTCACCGGTGCGACATACCTTCCGTATCCGCTATAAGCATACCCTCGCAAACAAATGGAAACTGAGTGAAGAGCTGGGCTATCGCATCAGCCAGTATGGTGCAGCCACAAATGGTACCCGACTGGATAACCGTCTGCGTCTAAGATTGATTGCCTCTAAAGCATTTTCAAAGACCTGGCATGCCGGCTTGCGTTACACCTATACCAGCAACAACTCTAATTTTAACACTGAAAACTATACCCGGAATAACTTTCAGATTTTCGCCAGTGCAAATTTCTAAAATAATCAGTTAGAAGGAAGAAAAAACCCGGCTAAAGCCGGGTTTTTCTGCATTACTTTAAAGATCTGTTACTTGAGGTCTTCTTCTTCGGCAATCGCCTTTTCAAATTCCTGATCCAGTTCTTTTTCTTCCTGTTCCTCACGTTCCTTCTGTAAGCGTTTGCGTTTAATCATTAGAACACGTGAGAATATCAGGCCCAGTTCGAACAATAGCCACATCGGAACCGCCAGTAGCATTTGCGAGACCACATCAGGCGGGGTTAATAACATACCGACAACAAAAGCTACCACGATAATGTAAGGTCGTTTGTCGGCCAGTTTTTCTACCGTGGTCATACCGGTTGAAATAACCAGGATGGTTGCGATTGGTACCTCGAATGCCATGCCGAAAGCAAAGAACATCTTCAGCACAAAATCCAGATACTTGGTGATATCGGTCATCATGGTGACTCCATGAAGTGATATGCCGGTAAAAAAACCAAACATCAACGGGAAGACCACGAAATAGGCAAACACCATACCAAGGTAAAACAGAATAATACTGGAAAGCAGTAACGGAAATGCCAGTGACTTTTCATGCTTGTACAGACCCGGTGCAATAAAGGCCCAGAGCTGGTAAAGAATGTACGGCATACCAAGAAAAACGGCAGTCACCATGGCCAGTTTGAACGGGGTCAGGAATGGGGAAGCCACCTCGGTGGCAATCATATTGCTGCCCTGAGGCATATGTTTTAACAAAGGTTCAGCGAGAAAAGAATACAACTCATTGGCATACATAAACAGGCCAAGAAAAATAACCAGCACCACCAGTACCGCACGCAGCAACCTGTCGCGCAATTCGACCAGGTGTGACATAAAGGGAGCTTCAAGCTCTGTTTCAGTCTGATTATTATTTTTGCTCATACAGGGTCTTTACCGTGTTACTGAAACGGCAGGCTTAAGTTTGTTTCGGTTTTTCATCGATGACTTCTTCATCGGCCATATCACTGTGATCGGTAATATTCTTCAGTTCTTCATCATTTTCAGGATCATAGTCATCTTCATCGAGCTGGCTATCGAAATCATCTTCATCATGCTGTTGATCAGGCTGAGCCTTTACCTGGTAGGCAGGGGTGTCATCCACATCGATTCGAAAATCATCGGTATTCATGATTTCCTTGATTTCATCCAGGCCAGCATCTTTGGCCAGCGCCTTGCGCAGCTCTTCCTGTTTTAGTTCACGATCGATATCTGTTTTCACATCGCTGACAAAGCGGCGTGCACGACCAACCCATTTTCCCGCGGTGCGTGCCACCCCCGGTAATTTATCCGGCCCGATTACCAGTAGCGCAATCACCGCTATTGTGGTCAGTTCCCAGAAACCGATATCAAACATGAATATGCAACCTCAAAATAAGAATGATCAGGCCGGGTCTTCTTCGTTAACCCTGGTTGCGTCCCCTTCGATCGTGGCACTTTCACTCCTTTCCGTCTGCTTTTTGGCTGTCCCCGCTTCATC
>JALUTJ010000019.1 GCA_027057985.1 Chromatiales bacterium | reverse complement strand
GAGTTTAAGATGGATGATATCCGCCAGGGCATCGTGCATGTCATCGGCCCCGAGCAGGGAGCGACCTTGCCGGGTATGACCGTGGTCTGCGGTGACTCCCATACTTCGACCCACGGTGCCTTTGGCGCCCTGGCGCATGGTATTGGTACCTCCGAGGTTGAGCATGTGATGGCAACCCAGTGCCTGGTGCAGGCAAAATCGAAAACCATGCTGGTGAATGTCAATGGCAAGGTGGGCAAGGGTGTCACTGCCAAGGATATCGTGCTGGAAATCATCGGTGAGATTGGCACGGCCGGGGGTACCGGCTATGCCATCGAGTTTGCCGGTGAAGCGATTCGTGATCTTTCCATGGAAGGTCGCATGACCGTCTGTAATATGGCGATTGAAGCCGGTGCCCGTGCGGGTATGGTTGCGGTGGATGAAAAGACCATTGAATTTGTAAAGGGCCGTCCTTACTCGCCACAGGGGGAGAACTGGGACAGGGCCGTTAAAGCCTGGCAGGACTTACACAGTGATGAAGATGCCGAGTTTGATACTGTGGTCAATATCGATGCCGCCGCTATCAAGCCACAGGTGACCTGGGGTACCTCGCCGGAAATGGTGGTGCCGGTCGATGCCAGGGTACCTGATCCAGGCAACGAGAGTGATGATGTTAAACGCGAAGGGATGATTGCCGCACTGAAATACATGGGCCTCGAAGCCAATACACCGATCAACGCGATTAGTGTCGACAAGGTCTTTATTGGTTCCTGTACCAACTCACGGATTGAAGATATTCGTGCTGCAGCCGAAGTGGTGAAAGGCCACAAGGTGGCGGATAATATCAGGCTGGCCATGGTGGTACCGGGCTCAGGTTTAATCAAGCAACAGGCAGAAGCAGAAGGTCTGGATAAAATCCTGATTGAAGCCGGCTTTGAATGGCGTGAACCGGGTTGTTCCATGTGCCTGGCCATGAACGCGGACAGGCTTGAGCCGGGTGAACGCTGCGCCTCGACATCCAATCGTAATTTTGAGGGACGTCAGGGGCAGGGGGGACGTACCCATCTTGTCAGTCCGGCCATGGCCGCCGCAGCCGCGATAAAAGGCCACTTTACTGACGTGAGGGAAATGTAATTAACACAGAAGTTTTCACTTTCTTTGTGTTATAAACCGAGGTTTCTAAGATGGAAAAATTTACTCAATTAAAAGCAATCGTGGCACCGATGGATCGACCCAATGTCGATACCGATGCCATTATCCCCAAGCAGTTTTTAAAATCGATCAAGCGCAGTGGCTTTGGCCCCAACCTGTTTGATGAGTGGCGTTATCGGGATCATGGTGAACCGGGCATGGATAACAGCAAGCGTCCTTTGAACCAGGACTTCGTGCTCAACCAGCCACGCTACCAGGGGGCGCAGATTTTACTGGCGCGGGAAAATTTTGGTTGCGGCTCAAGCCGTGAGCATGCACCATGGGCTTTGCTGGATTATGGTTTTCGCGTGATTATTGCCCCGAGCTTTGCCGATATTTTTTATAACAACAGTTTTAAAAACGGTATTTTATTGATCAAGCTGGATGCCGACACGGTTGACCAGTTATTCAATGAAGTGGCTGAGAATGAAGGGTACCAGCTCGATATCGACCTGGAACAGCAAACCATTACCAAACCAGATGGTACAGTTATCCGCTTTGATATCGATGATTTTCGCAAGCACCGCCTGTTAAACGGGCTGGATGATATTGGTTTGACCTTGCAGCATGTTGATGAAATCAAGGCTTATGAAGCGCGTCGCAAGGTAGAAGCACCGTGGTTATTTAGTTAGTTTAAACATGGAGGCTAAATAGCAGTTCCAGATACCTCCAGCTGATAAGGTTAAAAGTGTATATTAATTTCTATGTATGGGGCATACAGCCATTGCCGATCAAGACACGCCGTAAATACTTTCTTTGTTGCGCCTCCAGCTCCACAAAGAAAGTCCAGGTCGCACCTCCCTTGCGGCCCACGGTCTTGATCGACAACGGCTTTCTGCCCATTAAACACTGCTTTTAACATGAGGCAAACAGGTATGTGGAATAATTCTTTAGAGCGCACCTGAAGGTTTAATATTTTAACAGGATATAAATATGACGAAGAAAATTGCAGTTTTACCGGGTGACGGTATTGGACAGGAAATTGTTGCCGAGGCCGTAAAGGTCATCAAAGTGCTGCAGGCCGATGGTCTTGATGTAGAAATGAACGAAGGACTCGTAGGTGGTACAGCCTATGATGAAACCGGATCACCGCTACCACAGGAAACCCTGACACTGGCAAAAGAATCCGACGCGGTACTGCTGGGTGCCGTGGGCGGTTATAAATGGGAATCACTGGATATTTCGGTGCGCCCGGAAAAGGGTCTGCTTGGACTGCGTGCCGAACTGGATCTGTTTGCTAACCTGCGCCCGGCCATTCTTTATCCACAACTGGCCGATGCCTCGACGCTGAAAGCCGACGTAGTTTCCGGTCTCGATATTATGATCGTACGCGAACTGACTGGTGGGATTTACTTTGGTCAACCCCGTGGCGTGCGCACACTGGATAATGGTGAACGCGAAGGCTATAACACCCTGGTCTATAATGAATCCGAGATCAGCCGTATCGCTAAAGTTGCATTTGATATTGCCCGTAAGCGTAATAGCAGGGTTTGTTCCGTAGATAAAGCCAATGTGCTTGAATGTACCGAGCTCTGGCGCGAAGTCGTCTCTGATCTTGGCAAGGAAAACAGTGATATCGAACTTTCACATATGTATGTCGATAATGCGGCAATGCAACTGGTGCGTGCACCAAAACAGTTTGATGTGATGGTGACCACCAATATGTTTGGTGACATCCTGTCCGACTGTGCCGCCATGTTGACCGGCTCTATCGGCATGCTGCCTTCTGCCTCGCTCAATGCAAAAGGTCAGGGTATGTATGAACCGATTCATGGCTCTGCGCCTGATATTGCCGGGCAAAACGTGGCTAACCCGCTGGCAACAATTTTATCCGTTGCCATGATGTTACGTTACTCGCTGGATGAAGCTGCCATGGCAGAGCGCATCGAAAAAGCGGTGGATAAAGTACTGGACCAGGGTTTACGCACTGCAGATATTTATTCTGAGGGAATGAAAGAAGTTAGTACATCCGAAATGGGTGATGCAGTTGTCGCTGCACTTTAATTTTTTACCACAGATATATTTTCAGGAATTTAATAAAGGATAAGCAAGATGAAAAGAGTAGGCTTTGTAGGCTGGCGCGGCATGGTGGGTTCTGTGCTGATGCAACGTATGCGTGAAGAAAATGATTTTAATGATATCGAACCGGTCTTTTTTACCACATCACAGGCAGGACAACCCGGCCCGGATGTCGGCAAGGATGTGCCTGCACTCAAGGATGCCAAAAGTATTGATGAACTGAGTAATATGGATGTTATCGTGACCTGCCAGGGTGGTGACTATACAAAAGAAGTGTATCCTGCCTTACGCCAGTCGGGCTGGGATGGTTACTGGATCGATGCCGCATCCAGCCTGCGCATGGCCGATGACAGTATTATCGTACTGGATCCCGTGAACAGGGATGTGATTAAAAACGGTTTAAGCAGTGGCGTTAAAACCTATGTTGGCGGTAACTGCACCGTGAGCCTGATGTTAATGGCTATCGGCGGCCTGTTTGAAAAAGACCTGGTGGAATGGATTACACCGATGACCTATCAGGCTGCTTCTGGTGCCGGTGCCCGTAATATGCGTGAGCTAATTCGGCAGATGGGTGCGATCAATGACAGCGTCAAAGACATGAATGATGATCCTGCTACCGCGATCCTGGATATCGATCGTAAGGTCACCGAGTTTATCCGTAGTGATGATTACCCACTTGAACAATGGCCGGCACCACTTGCAGCCAGCCTTATCCCATGGATAGATGTGCCACTTGAAAGTGGACAAAGCAAGGAGGAATGGAAAGCCCAGGTTGAAACCAACAAGATTCTTGGACGTTCCGACAGCCCGGTTCCCATCGATGGCCTCTGTGTCCGTATCGGTGCCATGCGTTGTCACTCACAGGCACTGACTATCAAGATGAAGCAGGATGTTCCGCTGGATGAAATCAGCGCTATGCTGGCAGAACACAATGACTGGGTAAAAGTGATTGCCAATGAACCGGAAGCAACCATTAAGGAACTCACTCCAGCTGCAGTAACCGGCACCCTGAATGTCCCGGTGGGTCGTATGCGTAAACTGACCATGGGCAATGATTATCTTTCTGCCTTTACCGTGGGTGACCAGTTACTCTGGGGTGCGGCAGAGCCACTGCGCCGCATGTTACGTATTCTCCTGGAAAGCTAAAGCTTAACCGGAATAGACAGGGTCTTTAATCAGGCTATTTTGCAATAAATCGCCTGTTCACTTAATCCAGGTAAATAAATGATAGAAAAAGTTGATATTGCCGTTGTTGGTGCCAGCTCCCAGGTCGGCGAAACCCTGCTGGATGTGTTGCAGGAAAGAAAATTTCCACTCGGTGAGCTGCACCTGCTCGATGAAGCTGGTGCAAACAGTCGCATGGAGTTTGCCGGGCAGCCTGTGAGACTGGGATCGATTGATGACTTTGATTTTTCCCGGGTGCATATTGCTTTTTTTGTCAGCAGTGAAAAAGTGGCGGCCGAGTACGTGCCGCGTGCAGCCGGCACCGGCTGTATTGTCATCGATCGCAGCCCGGCCTTTCGTCATTATGATGATGTGCCTCTGGTGATTCCTGAGATCAACGAGGATGATATCGAGCGCTTCAGTCAACGTAATATCATTGCCATGCCGGGGGCGAATGCAATACAGGCAGCCATGGCGCTGAAACCCTTGCAGGATAGCGTTGGTATTCGCCATATCAATATCTCTACCTACCAGTCTGTTTCCGGTGCCGGTAAACAGGCTGCCGAAGAGCTGGCTTCACAGACGGCGGCGCTGTTGAACTTTCGTGATGTAAAGTGCAGGGCCTTTGACAAGCAGGTGGCATTTAACCTGCTACCTCAAATTGGCGAACTTGAAGCCAATGGCTACAGCAGTGAAGAGCTGAAGCTGATAGCCGAGCTGCAGAGACTGCTGGGTAATACGGCACTTCGTATCAATGCCACTGCGGTCAGGGTGCCGGTCTTTATCGGTCACGCCGCCTCGATACAGCTTGAACTTGAAAAGCCACTTTCTGGCGGACAGGCAAAGGCACTGTGGCAACATGTACCCGGGCTGACTCTGATGGAAAATAACAATATCCCCACCCCGGTCACCGAGGCAGCTGGAAACGACAGTATCTTTATTGGCCGGGTGCGTGAGGATATTTCCAGCGAAAACGGCCTCAACCTGTGGCTGGTTACCGATAATATGCGCAAAGGAGCGGCAACAAATGCTGTTCAAATTGCAGAAATTTTGGTAAAACTTTACATATAAGCTATAGTTACTGCATACTTATAAAGAATTTTCGAGCTATTTTTAGGTAAGTTATTGAAAAATAAGAAAATACACCTGAAAATGGCTGTTGCGTTGAGGGACGCTAAATAAAGTGGAGAGTAGTCATGCTGCGTAAGCTAGCCGTTTTAATTCTATCAGCTGGTCTAACGATATCACCTGTGCTGGTTCAGGCGATGGGGTTCGGGGGGATCAAGTTAAAATCCTACCTGAATGAAAAATTAAATGCTGAAGTACCCCTGATTGCCGCCTCGGAGGCCGATATCAGTAGCCTGAGTGTCAAGCTGGCGACGGAGTCGGCTTTTTTACGTGCCGGGGTTGATCGCACTGCCTTTTTAAACAAGCTCCGCTTCAAGGTGAAGCAATACCCTGACGGAAAATACTACATCCACGTTACCTCTACCGAGACCGTACGCGAACCCTTTGTCAACTTCCTGCTGGAACTGGACTGGAAGAACGGTCGCATGCTGCGTGAATACACCATGCTTATCGATCCACCGGGACAGGCTCCAAAACTGGCTGAACCCGCTCCGCTCATGGCAGAAACCGCACCGGTTGAGCCTGTCGAAGAAACCCCGGAAGAACCTTTTGCTGAAGAAACAGCAAGCGTAGAAGAAGAGCCGGTTGCCGTCGAAGCAGAATCACCTTTTGTTGAGTCTTCACCCATGGCGGAAGAAGCGCCTGCTACAGAAACTGTAGAGGCACCCGTTGCAGAAGAACCTGTTGAACAGGCTGTTGCAGCCGAAGAAGAAGTTGCCACGGTTGATATGGAGCCAGTTGCAGAACCTGTAGAGCCTGCACCTGAGGTGGAAATTCCACCTGAAGTGACAGAGCCGGAAATGGCAGAGGCAGAAACACAGACTGAAGAAGCCGTTTTTGAAGAAGAAAGTGCAGATGGTGAATTATGGCCACGTATTCCACTGGCTGAATACAGCGATAGCACTGAGCAGGCACCGAGCGAAGAAGTCGCTGAAATGGGTGATCTTGATTACGGTATCATCCAGAAGAATGACAAACTATGGGATATTGCTGAAAAATTACGTCAGGGTGACTCGAGCGTCACGGTTTACCAGATGATGGCTGCCCTGCTCAAAAGCAATCCGGATGCCTTTATCAATGGTAATATGAACCGACTCAAGGTAGGGCATGTCCTGCGTATCGATGACCCTTCTGTCCTTTCTTCTATCTCACGTGAAGAAGCGGTACGACTCTTTAATGAACAGACCCAGTCCTGGAATGCCTACCGGCAGCAGGCAGCCGAAGCGGCGGGTGTGCAGCCAATCGTGGCAGGTGAAGAAACGATGGCAACAGAGCCTGCAGTCTCTGAAAGTGGTGAGCTGACT
>JALUTJ010000018.1 GCA_027057985.1 Chromatiales bacterium | reverse complement strand
TCCAGCACGATTGTTTTATTTTTCAGTTCTTCAATATTCTGGTATGCCGCTGTAAATTCATGTAGCAGGTAATAGTTGAAGTCACCGTCGATATAAATCGTCCAGGTTTTTTCATCTTCAGATAATGATGTCGTTACACTCATAATAGTCCCCTATTCCTTATACCGTTCAAGTTCAACCCAGAAGGTGCTACCCTTACCTGGTGTGCTTTTAACCCCGATGTCCCCACCTATCAGCTCAACCAGGTTACGGGTAAGCACCAGACCAATACCGGTACCTTCAATACTATTGTCCACGTCCAGACGTTCAAAAGGTCTGAATAAGCGTGCGATCTGATCCTGTGTCAGCCCCTTGCCGGTATCGGTAACCTCTATACGCATTCTGTTATCATCAACTGGTACAGCATCAATCTGAACCGTCCCGGCCTGGCGGTTATACTTAATGGCATTGCTAATAAGGTTGATCATGATTTGTTTGCAGCGAATCTTGTCGGTATACAACAGAATGTCTTTACCGTTTAGTTTATGTTCCAGAGTGAGATCTTTCTTTCTCAACATTTCCGGGAACATCTTCAGACTGTCTTCAAGTACAGTAGAAAAACTGACTTTTTCCATTTTTACCGTAATATTGCCGGCCTCGATTTTTGCCAGGTCAAGAATATCGTTGATAAGACTGAGCAGGTGCTTTCCGGCAGTGATGATTTCATTGATATTATTTTTCTGCAGATCAGTAAATGCTTCATCATTGAACTGCAGCATTTGTGCAAAGCCCAGCACAGCATTAAGTGGTGTTCTCAGTTCATGACTCATATTGGAAAGAAATGCCGATTTTGCCTGACTGGCTTTTTCAGCTTCATCCCGGGCATGCACCAGTTCTTTAGTACGCCTCTCAATCTGAGCTTCCAGAGAGTTGCGGTACTCCTGCAGTTCTGACTCCAGCAGTTTTTCTTCGGTAATATCGCGGATAATAACCAGGTAACCAATATCCTTATTATCCATTCCCCTGACTCGAGCGGACACACTCTCACCGATAAAGATTTCACCAGAGGCGGTTCGATACAGTGACTGGCTGTGCTGGCCAAGACAGATACTTTCCAGATGAATAAAAAGCTCATCCTCATCCTGCCGTTCATCCATGGCCACAAGGTCACTGAGGTCAGAATGAATAATCTCCTTGCGCTCATAGCCAAAAATTGCTTCTGTTGCCGAGTTGCAGGATATAATTTTCCTGTCATGGTCGATAAACAGGGCCACGTCTGGAATAGCATCGAAGATAGCCTCGAAACGGTTACGCGCCTCATTATAGCGCTGTTGCATAAGATGTTGTTCAGTCACATCCTGTACAGTACCCATCATTTCAATGACATTACCCTGCTCGTCAGTAACCAGCTCACTTGCACCATTAACCCATTTCAGATCCCCCCTGGCAGTAATTACCCGGTATTCCAGCTTCCAGCCTTCAGCAATGGCAATGGAGTGCTGTATCGTCTGCATAACAGCATCTCTGTCCTCCGGGTGAATACTGTTAACGAAATCTTCATTGGTGACATATTCACTGTCAAAACCATAAATTCTGGCTAATTCATCCGATACCGTAATTTTTTCGCTGGCAACATCAAAGTGCCAGTGCCCCATCTTTGCAACCCGTTGTGCTCGCAGCAGTTCACTTTTACTTTGTTCCATTGCTGTTTCTGCCTGCTTACGTTCACTGATATCAATAACCGCACCAATATAACCAGAAAGATTACCTGCTTCATCATGGTAAGGTTCGGATTTCACCGTACACCAGACAATATTGTTGTTTTTATCCAGTATTCTTACTTCATGTTCAAATAATCGGTTTTCCTTTATCGCAATTGCCCATTCCGAAACAAGTCGTTCAATATCATCAGGATGCACGGCCTTGCGCCAGCCTGAGCCCGTAGAATCTTCAACGGAAAGGCCGGTCAGTTCGGTCCACCATTTGTTGCAGAAGACATTATCACCATTTTTATCAGCACGAAAAATACCCACTGGCGAGAAGTCCGCCAGTAATTGATAATTTAGCCTCATCTGTTCCAGTTGTAGTTCGGTTTTTTTTCGATCATCGATATCGATGGTATAGCCAATGCGGCCGATTTCCCGTCCCAGGTCATCATAAAGCACAGAAAAAGAAACATGCGCATAAAACTGTGTACCCGACTTCTTTTTTAGCCGCATTTCAGTCTGAAAAAAACCATCTTTACGAACCGATGGTTTAATTTCATTTTCCAGTAGCGGTTCTGTCTCATCTGTATAGAGTCGCAGTATGTCAGAGCCAAGCATTTCACTTTCGCTATAACCGTAAAGTTTTTCCGCGCCCGTATTCCAGAGAATGACTTTATCATTCATATCAACCGCAATTACGGCATCATGCACCTGGTTAATGACTTTTTCATACTGCCGGAGTTTTTTCTCGGTTAGCCGCTGTTGTTTAATCACTCTAACAAGACGGCGGTTAAACCAGCCATAGAACACTATCACCAGGGTTATCGCTACCAGCAGATGAAACAGATGTTCCCCACGGGTATAAATTGCATTTTCGGAAGCGGGTAAAATATCTGCCATTACCATGGCAGGAATAAAGAACAGGAGAGCGAGAAAAATATTTTTACACCACACTGGTGGGGTCCTTTTCACTTTTTACTTTCTGCTGAGATTCTCTTCGATCAACGTCATCAGTTCGGGAACATTGATCGGTTTGGTCACATAGGTATCAAAGCCAGCGTTCATGCCTTTTTCGATATCTGCAGGCATGGCGTTGGCACTGACCGCAATTACCCTGATATGTTTTGTGTTACTGTTGTGCTTTAACTGTTCAAGCACCTGGTAGCCATCCATGCCCGGCAGATTGATGTCCAGCAGGATAATATCAGGTCGATATTCCATTGCCAGCTCCAGCCCAAGCAGGGGTTCTGGTGCACTCCACATATGCAGATCAGGAATACTGGCAATCAACTGCTCCACCAGTCTCAGATTGGCTGGATTATCTTCGATATAGAGAATGGAATGTTTCTCCCCACGCCACTTGCGCAATGAGTTTTTCTCTTTATTATCATTATCAGCTACCGCTTCAGCCTTATTTTCGCTTAATGGTATATCAAACCAGAAGGTGCTACCTTTGCCTTCCTTACTGTCACAACCGATTGAACCTTTCATCAGTTCGATAATTTTTCGTGTGATATAAAGCCCGATACCCGTGCCTTCGATAGCAGATTTCTCTGCACCAAGACGATTAAAAGCGGTAAACAGGTTTTGTTGCTGTTCAGGACTGAGACCATTTCCAGTATCGGTAACTGCAAAATGGAAGCGATCTGCCTGCTGCTGAATATTAACCTCAATCCTGCCGTTATCGTTATTGTATTTAACCGCGTTACTCATCAGATTAAGGATAACCTGTTTCAGCCGTGTTTCATCGGTGCTGACACGCAGGCATTTTACAGAGAGATCATTGAGTGCAATCTGTTTGTCGTTATAAACCAGTTTAATACCAATACCCCGTTTTAGCGCCAGCGGCATTATCAGTTGCAGTGATTCACTTACCAGTTCATTGATACAGATATTATCCTGTGACAGTGCGATTTTTCCGGATTCGATTTTTGCCAGATCCAGCACTCCGTCGATTAGATTCAGCAGGTGCTTTCCTGCCACCGTGATCTCACGGATACTGGTCTGTTGTGCATCTGTCAGATTTGCCTTCTCGTTCAGTTCCAGTAACTGACTAAAGCCCATAATCGCATTCATTGGTGTGCGCAGCTCATGGCTCATACTGGAAAGGAACTGAGATTTTGCCTGATTCGCCATCTCGGCTTCTTCCCTGGCTGCGATCATTTTCTCCTCAGCGACTTTGATCTGAGTGATATCCTGTACCACACCCAGCATATGAGTGGCCTTACCATTACGATCCCGAACCACATCCCCTTTTTCATGTAACCAGTGCACGCTGCCATCGGGCCAGACCACACGATGTTCAATATCATAGTCATCCCCGTTTTCAACACAGTTTTTCACGGCCTGCTCAACCTTGTTTCTATCTTCAGGGTGGATTGCAGCAAGAAAATTTTCATAGGTAGTTTGCGTGTTAGCATGGTCATAACCGAACAGGCTCCATATTCTCTTTGACCAGTACAGCTCACCGGTTTCGATATTCCAGTCCCAGGTACCGATATTGGCAAAGTCCTGGCTTCGTTCCAGGCGTTGTTCACTTTCCATCAGGGCAGTGACATCGGTGCGTACCGAGACATACTTGTAAGGGCGGCCACGTTCATCTTTAAAGGGTACGATTGTGGATTCTACCCAGTACTCATCACCATCCTTGCGCTGATTACAGATAAGGCCATGCCAGACCTTACCCTGCTTGATGGTATCCCATAGCTCCTTGTAAAAAGACTGATCATGCCGGTTTGATTTTAGAATACGGTGATTCTGGCCAATCAACTCGTCACGACTATAGCCACTGATTTCACAGAGCTTGTCATTGACCTCGATAATACGACCCGCAACATTGGTGGTACTGACAATAGCATGCTGATCCAGTGTCACCAGCTGATACTTGTTTTCCTGCAGAGCGTTTTTCAGCTCGTTATGCAGCTTTGCATTTTTGCGCGCCCGCCTTGCCATCATATTCATGGTGGCCACCAGCTTGTTGACCTGTACCGGCTTGGCCAGAAAATCATCTGCACCAAGGGCAATGGCATCGAGCTGGGCATTTACATCCTGTTCACCCGAAAGGAAGATGACTGGAATCAGCGCCCAGCGATCATCCTGGCGGATCATCTGTACCAGCTCAGCCCCGGAACAGCCTGGCATATACATATCCACTACGATCACATCCGGTCGGAACTTGTCGATGGCGGCAAAGCCGGAGAGTGGATTGGCAAAAGTTTTTACCGTGAGACCGGCTTCTTCTAAAATGGTCTGGTATAGCTCAAGGACAGGTTTATCATTATCAATTATCAGCACCCGGTAAGGTTTGTCCCCTGTGGGCTTGCCAAGCGAACGAATTGTGTGTACCAGTCGGTTGATGTGTAACGGATATTCATAGAAGCGCACCACACCCATGCGCGCGGCGGCAAGACGCGATTCCGGATCGGCATATTCGGAGACATAGATAAGGTTGGTGTCTATCTCGATATTCTTTTTTAACCACTCGATGGTGTCGAGACCGGAAATATCCGTTTCGGAAAACTCATCATCTACGATAATGACAACCGGCCTGCTTTTTTTATGACAGGCCGACTTCAATGCCGATAGCGAAGTGAAAGTAAAAACATCACAACTGCTTTTCATCAGTCGAGTGGTCACTTCTTCTTCAAGGTCTTTTCTACCCAGTAAAAGATAAACCAGACTGTTTTCTTTTTGCTGAGTGTACTTGCTGGTTCTTATTTCAGGTAAGTCTTTTTGCAGCCAGAGATTCACTGCGGTATTGAGTTCTGAAAGCCATTTATTGAGTTTTTTACGGCTCTTTTCCGGGTAAGGCTGACTATTGTTGCCATCATAGAGACTTTTAAGTTCAAGGTAGGTTTTTCTGGCAATGGTACTGATTTCCTCGGCACCATAGGTTCCAGCCGAATCGGCAAGATGCAGAATCAGGCTTCTCAGTTCTTCGGCAAAATGATCGCCGGTTTCAGAAGTGCTGTTCCAGGCGCTGTTGATTTCCCGGGTGGTGGCAGGTAGATTACTGCGAAATCTCTCCTGTAACAGCCTAAACTGTGAGTCAAGATATTTTGTTATCGCCAGATCCAGCATGGATTATTATCCTGTTTTTATTGTTTTATATGATAATTCAATGTTATTGCGGATTAATATCAGGAGTTCATTGAAATCAATCGGTTTACGCAATACCAGCACATCCTCTGTCAGCCCTCCCTGGAAGCTGATTTCATCCTCGCTTAAACCGGAAACCACCATCACCATGGTATGACAGAGATCAGGATTGGTTTTGATAGCGCGGATCAGCTCGAAACCATCCATATTGGGCATGACCAGATCGGAAATCACCAGATCTGGACAGGTTTTACCAATCGTAAGTAGTCCCTCATAGCCATCGTGAGCGATAATAACTTCGGCCGGCAGTTGCCACATATCAAAATGTTGCTGGTACAGCCGTTGATCCTGTGGGTTATCCTCCACTACAACAATGGTAAAGCGGTGTGGTATTTCTTCATTACTCAGAGCACCCTTTTGCTGCTGCAGAATCTGCTCGACAGATTCACGACTTATGCGCCGATGCCCACCGGCGGTGGTCCATGCCTTTAGCAGGCCGTTATCGGTCCATAACTGCACGGTACTGACAGCAACATTTAGCAGTTTTGCCGTTTCACGGGTGGTCAGGTAGTCTTTTGCGGGGGTGTCGGGCTGAGTCACATTAAATACCTCTTTATTACCTGATTTTATGTAATGATTATTTTCATCAGATTCGTCACTTTAAGTTCTATCGTCATTTTGAGCACAAACTTGAAAAATAGCGCCCTTTTTCAGTGAGGGTTTGCCTGAATTAACAATTCTTTACATAGTATAGACGGCATTATGGATAATGCCTTATTAGTAGAAGGGGAATATATTAGTAGAAGCCCTGGTATGGCTCGTGTGATCAGCTGGATCATGGGCAAAATGACGGAAGCCACAGAGAACACGGAGATACACAGAGTAAGTGCAGGTCAGGCTTTAGCCTGACGAGCAACCCTGTTTTGTCAGACTTAAGTCTGACCAACCGCTAGTCGATCTACACCTGATACCTCTGTGTTACTCCGTGACCTCTATGGTTTGATTTTTTGTCGGCTCCGCTGCG
>JALUTJ010000017.1 GCA_027057985.1 Chromatiales bacterium | reverse complement strand
CTCAGAAAATGAGCGCCAGGATCAGTATATCTACCTGCATATTACCCGTGGTGTAGCACCACGTGATCATCGCTTCCCGGATGAAATAACTCCCACCGTTTTCGTTATGAGCTCCCTGCTCCACCCTGTTGATGAAAGCCTGTTAAAAACCGGTGTCAGTGCCGTTTCACTACAGGATATTCGCTGGCAGTACTGTAATATCAAGGCCATTGCCCTACTGCCCAATATCCTGTTGCGACAACAGGCTGTGGATCAGGGCGCGGTTGAAGCTATCCTTATTCGCGATGGTGAAGTAACCGAGGGCGCTGCCAGTAATGCCTTTATTGTCAGCAAGGGCGTGATCAAGACACCACCAAAGAGCCAGCATATTCTTGGTGGCATTACTCGGGATCTGGTGGTCGAAATTGCACAACAGCATGGCATGGCCATCGAAGAAGTGGCAATCCCGGAAAGTGAATTACTCGCGGCTGAAGAAGTCTGGCTCACCAGTTCTACCAAAGAAATCCTCCCGGTTACCCGTCTTAATGACAGGCCGGTGGGCGATGGTACCCCAGGTAAGAGTTGGCAGGAGATGTATCGCAAGTACCAGGATTATAAACAGACCCTGCGCTAAATCCCTCTTGTTATTCTGATAATTATCCCCATATACCCGTTTATGAACAAAAGCGATGATAAACATTTTGATTTTCCCTGTGAGTTTCCGATCAAGATCATGGGTAAGAATGACTGTGAGCTGGAATTACTGGCCGTGGAAATTATCAACCGCCACGTCGATGACCTCGCTGAAGGTGCCGTCAAGGTCCGCCCCAGTGGCAAGGGCAACTATGTTTCTGTGACAGTGACCGTCACTGCACGCAGCCGGGAACAGCTGGATAATATCTACCGTGAACTCACCGCGCGTGATGAAGTTTTAATGGCTTTGTAGGTAGGCGTCGCTTCCGTCGCCTTGCTCCTTGAACCGACCTACGAATCAGTTCAACTACCGATACTGTATGTCGGCTCAAGCGCGGCGGAGCCGACAAATAAAGATATGCTCGTCAGGCTAATGCCTGACCTTCTCAATTCAGAGTGCTGGTATTCTTATACCCACCAGGATATTTTGCAGCAAAATTTTTCAAACCCGATACACTGTCTCTATGATGGCAAAACCCGACAAACTGATTATCCGTGACCTTGGCCTGCAGGAATATGAACCTGTCTGGAAGCAGATGCAGGCCTTCACCGCGCAACGTACTGACACCACCCCTGATGAACTCTGGTGCCTGCAACATCCCCCGGTTTTTACCATGGGCTTAAACGGCAAACAGAAACACCTGCTGAATATTTCCGATATCCCGGTAGTCGATATCGATCGTGGTGGCCAGGTCACCTACCACGGCCCGGGGCAACTGATTATTTATACTCTGATCGACCTCGGAAGAATGAATATCGGGGTAAAGGAACTGGTGGCTATGATCGAACAGGCCATTATCACGCTCTTAAAGGAATATGGTATCGAAGCACAACCGCGTGAAAATGCACCGGGCGTGTACGTCGGAGAAGCAAAAATCGCTGCACTTGGACTGCGTATAAAAAAGAACCGCAGTTACCACGGCCTGTCACTGAATATCGATATGGATCTCGCGCCTTTTGCACAGATCAATCCCTGTGGCTACGAGGGCATGCCGGTGACTCAGGTATCTGATTTACACGAAAACACCCGTTTTGCCGACATTAAAACCCAATTAGAACTACTTTTATCAGGGTTATTTGGCTATAATCCCGAGCAGATAATTTATAAAAACCAGTTACCCGAAAGCTGATGATTCATTTTGACTACCTGCCCGAACATCGCCTGATTCTCTCCATATTTTGTGGCGATGTTACTGCAGAACAGCTTTCCAGCCATATATCTAAAATTGAACTGCTGGAGGGATGTGATGAGGAGCTACTTTCACTGACCTACCTTTGTGACGACACCAAAAACAGCGGCCTGGACTCAAACGATGTAATTTCTGCCGGTGAGCGCATGCGTCATGCCCGTACCCGTGGCAATGGCAAGCATGCCATCGTTGCCA
>JALUTJ010000016.1 GCA_027057985.1 Chromatiales bacterium | reverse complement strand
GCTGCGGAGCCAATCGAGAGCAGACTGCCGCCGACACCGGCTGTCAGGGTGACCAGCAGCCACTGTCCATCGACCATGTCGGGCCCCATACTGAGCACGGCAAACATGACTGGGATATTATCGACGATGGCCGAAAGCAGGCCTACCGCGATATTGGCGGGGGTAGGGCCCCACTGGGTGTACATCACGTCCGATGCCATGGCGAGGTAGCCGATAAAACCGAGGCCGCCCACGGCGACCACCACGCCGTAGAAGAACAGCAGGGTATCCCATTCTGCACGGGCGATCTTGTTGAAAATATCAAAGGGAACGACTTCACCCATGACCCGGTTTGAATTCTCATCAATGGTCGCAACCAGCTCACGCTCGTGGGTTTTTTTCAGGTAATAACCAAAAAACTGCAGGTAGGCCAGGCCAGTGAGCATACCAATCACCGGTGGCAGGTGCAGGAAGTTATGGAAACTGACGGCAGTTACGATAGTAAGCAGGAACAGGGCAATGATCACGAGTGCACCCCGTTTCATCTGTGTTGTTTCGCTTGCGGTTGCCGGTTTTTCATTCGGCACCGCAAAATGCATGATCATGGCGGGCACGGCAAAATTGACCAGAGCCGGAATAAAGAGATCGAAAAATTCGCTGAAATGAAGGATACCTTTTTGCCAGACCATCAGGGTGGTGATATCACCAAAGGGGCTGAAAGCGCCACCGGCATTGGCACCGACCACGATATTGATCATGGAAAGGACGACAAAACGCTGGTTGTCACCGCCTACGGCCATGACAACGGCGGCCATCAGCAGCGCCGTGGTCAGGTTGTCGGCCACAGGGGAGATAAAGAAGGCAAGGATGCCGGTAATCCAGAAAAGCTGGCGGAAACTCAGACCGCGATTGATAAGCCAGGAACGCAGGGCATCAAAGACACGGCGCTCGGTCATGGCATTGATATAGGTCATCGCCACCAGTAAAAACAGCATTAGCTCGGCATATTCCAGCAGGTTATGTCGAATCGCTTCTTCGGCAGCATTTGGCATGCCATTTTGGGCATAAACATAGGCAATCATGGCCCAGATAATGCCTGCTGCCAGTATTACCGGCTTGGACTTACGCAGGTGGGTAAATTCCTCGGCCATAACAAAAAGGTAAGCTACGACGAAGATACCCAGTGCAATATAGCCCACGGGCAGGTGTGTCAGATCCAGTTTTTCTGTACTGCCAGCAGAGGCCAGTGCAAGCGCAGGAAACAGCATAATGCCGAGAATAGAGAGAATGATTTTCACTTCGTGGATTCCTTCAGGGAAAAATTAAAAGACAAGGTTCAGCATGACGAGGGAGACGATTAAAAACAGAACCGTCATAATGCCACCGGCCTTGAGGAAGTCCGGTACCCGGTAGCCACCCGGTCCCATAATCAGGGCATTGACCTGGTGCGTGGGGATAAGGAACGAATTCGAGGTGGCAATGGCCACGGTCAGGGCAAACACAGCCGGATCGGCACCAGCACCAATCGCAATATTCACTGCGAGAGGTACCAGTAACACCGTGGCACCGACATTGGACATGACCAGGGTGAAGAAGGTTGCCAGGGTGGCGATAACGGCCTGTAGCACCCATGTCGGTACATCACCCATGAGCCGAAGCGTGGCATCGGCAATCCAGGCCGCGGTGCCGGAACTCTCAACCGCAAGACCCAGTGGGATCAGGCTGGCCAGCAGAAAGACCGTTTTCCAGCTTACGGCCTCGTAGGCCTCATCCATGCTCAGGACACCACTTAAAACCATGCCCATGGCGCCAACCAGCAATGATACCGACAGGCGCAGGTCGGAAAACAGCACCAGGCTCAGGGCAATAAAGAAAAATAGCAGGGCAAAACCCAGTTTATGCGGGCGGACCTCCTCGTGGGGATAATCCGTGGTCACGACAACAAAATTTTTCGTATCTTTGGCCAGCCGTGCCAGGGCATCCCAGGTGACGTGAACCACCAGGGTATCACCTGCCTGCAGGGGCATGTCCCGTACCCCATCACCCTCACGGATGGTTTCTCCACCACGATGGATGGCCAGCAGTGAAAGTCCATAGCTTTTACGCATCCAGACATCACGGGCACTCTTTCCTTTGAGTGATGAGCTCGGTGGAATAACGATCTCGGCAATACCGGCTTTGGCTGCAGAAAGGGCATCGGTAAAACTTTCCAGTTGATTGCGAACTTTTAACCCAAATTTATCCGCAAAGCCACGAATGGCATAGGCGGATCCAATAATGCCGAGTACAGCACCACCTTCGATCGGGGTATCACGGGCGACGCCACCGGGGCCAATTCTCAGGTCTTCAGTTCCCCGCTGCATGGCGATAATACGGATCTTGTAGTCATGCTCGATATCCTCCAGCAGATGCCCCACCAGAGGGCTTTCGCTGGGAACCTGGATTTCGTTGAGGTCATAGTCGAGGCCATAGAGTTCCTGGAAATAGTCCATGGCGCTGCCGGCAGATGCGCCTTCTGATTTGTTTTTAGGCAGCACATAACGCCCTGCAATAACGAAGTAGAGGATACCCGCTGTAATCAGGGCCAGGCCAATCGGAGTGACCGAGAAAATATCAAAGTATTCCATCTGCCTGTCTGCCGGCAGAGCAGTATTCGAGGTCTTGATCAGGTCATTGAGCAGGATGAGCGGACTGGAACCGACCATGGTCACGGTACCACCGAGAATGGCGGTAAAGCCCATGGGCATCAGCAAACGCGACATGGGCAGCCCGGTGCGGGTAGAAATACGACTCACTACGGGCAGGAACAATGCTGCCGCGCCCACGTTCTGCATAAAACTGGAAATGATGCCCACGGTGCCGGATACAATCGGGATAACACGTTGCTCGGTACTACCACCAATTTTGAGAATAAAGCTGGCCACCTTGGTCATAAGGCCGGTTTTATCCAGGCCGGAGCCAATAATCATGACTGCGATAATCGACATGACGGCATTACCGGCAAAGCCGTTGAACAGATCTTTGGAATCCACCAGAGGTGCTGAGAGTCCCATCTGGGTTGCAACCAGACCGGTCAGTCCGAGAATCACCATGACGGTGACGGCGGCAACATCGACA
The DNA here is from genome assembly GCA_027057985.1 of Chromatiales bacterium. Taxonomy (GTDB): domain Bacteria; phylum Pseudomonadota; class Gammaproteobacteria; order UBA6429; family Thiohalophilaceae; genus JAGLTQ01. The sequence continues at coordinate 3,725 of JALUTJ010000016.1, read as the reverse complement.
GGGACGATTTCAAAGGCAAACAGGTAAATGGTCAGTAACAGGATAGCCATGACCCAGGCAATCTCAACAGAAGGCACGATATTCGCGAGATATAAGCCAAGGAGGATAAATACGATGGCGGCGATTAGGTTTTTCATGTTCTCTTTGACAAATGCTGAAATATCCAAAATACGTCCCCTGATGGTTATTTTTATTCTGAAATCAAGAATGAGGTAAATATTATATAGAGTTTCAACATGGCATAAAAGGCAGTGTTTGCTTCAAGTTTTTCGTGAAAAAAGACAGGCAAAAAAAACCCGGCATAAGCCGGGTTTTTTATCAAGTCATACAGTGCTTACTGGCGAACAGCAGGACCGTTGATCTTGATACCGTTGCTCATATAAGTATGGAAATACTCCAGTGCAACGTATTCTGGGTTCTGATGACCTTTTTTAGGCTTCAGCGGCTTGGCGCGAACCTGCTTGTTACAGCCACCGTAACGACGCTGGATAGTACCAAAGCCATCGAATGGTCCTGATTTGCCTTTCTTCTTGGCAGTTTTCTTGGCCCACTTGCGACGCCATACCGGGAAGTGCGAGGTATGACCCAGTGCAGGGCTAAGCAGGTTACCACGAGCCATCATGCCATGGTTGTATACGTGACAATCGGCACAGGCGAAGTTCAGTTGACCGCGCTTGGCATAGAAGTGATGCTTACCACGGTTATAGATAGCCATTGACTTTTTACTTGGATCAATTTTTACATTGGTCGCTTTACCACGTGAAGTGTAAGTCATGTAAGCTGCGATACCGGCGAATTTGCCTTTACCGAATTTCAGCTTTTCTTTCTTTGGGTTAAAGCCATTTTTCTTGATACAGGCCATCAGGTCACCTTCGAGGGTGTGCACCTTACGGGTTTTGCGATCATAGTAGGGGTATAACTGGCGAATGCCAATACCACCATTTTTGAAGCATTTACCAACCTTGTATTTCTTGAACAGGGCTTTACCTGCATCAATACCTTCTTCATAAGGAGGAAATTCTTCGATGTTTTCCCATTCTGCGCGACGGTTGGCATCCAGTGCATAAATACCGTTTGCGTAGTCCTGCAGTTTGAGACCTGGATTCATTTTAAAGAAGTAATTACGAAACTTCTTTAAATCATCACGAGGAGAAGCGTCAGCCATCATCGGCGCTAAACCGATCAGCATGGCTGTTGCTGCTAAGATAATTTTTTTCATTTTATAAACTCCTGTCATACTCAATGATAAGGATGATTGTAGTTATTGTTTTAACGGACTTTAGTAGTTGCTGAAGCAGAACCGCCCTTGTTATCAGACCAGCTCAGTTCAACGGTATCGCCCTTGCTGGCACCGGCAAACTGGAATGAAACATAAGGGTTCTTGGAAACAGCAGGACCCCATTCAGCCAGCATGACTTCCTTACCGTTGTGCTTACCACTGACGGTCTGGATGAAATGAGCCGGGATCTTCTTGCCGGTTTTCTTGTCTTTACGGTTACCGGTTTCCATAGGGTGTGTGATCAGTGCCTTAACAGTGGCAACACCACCCTTGGCGGAAGCACGTAAACGAATTTTTTTAGCCATAATAATTCTCTCCTGAAGGTTAAGGGTTAGCCGCCACAGCCACCAATGGTCACTTTGACTTCTTTGCGCGCGCTGTATGCTTTACCGCCTGCCTTGACAACGGCAATCACGGGTGATGTCTTCGACATCTTGATACGTGTCGCAACAAAGCCCTTGGCAGAGCCCTTCAGGTTGAAGTTGGCCGCCAGTGGGTTGGCATTTTTCTCAGTCAGGATGGCGATAGAAGTCACACCAGCGATCGAGGTTTTTACCTGAACAGGAACCACCGCTCCGTTTTCAGCAATATCCGGTGCCTTGATCTTGATATCACCAGAAGCACTTGAAGTACCGACACCGAGGCCACTTAAGGCGTCGGAAACAGACTTGGCTTCAAAAGCCGACTTTGGCCATGCGGCCAGGACTGCACGTGGGCTCAGTAAACCCGCGCTGACAGCAACAGCAACACCGCCTGCGGCCAGTGTGCCTTTCATGAAAGTTCTACGTTGCATATTGATTCCTCCAGATTAACGTACCGTTCTATAGAGCAAGGAACAGGCCAGTTTTAAAACTACTTAAATATCAAAAGCTTGAAAATTAAAGTGGCTGAAAGCATACAGCAACGCCATGCAAATTGCACGACCGGGGTTGCAGTATCCGTGCGTACCATGGCAACGGAACGCTATTAGAAAAACACTACTTGAAAATAGTATCAATAATGCTACTATAAGTAGATGAGCAGGATTGCTAAAATAGTCAGGGAGATGAAAGCAAACCCTAAAGGGGTGCGTTTCAGTGATTTACAGAAGGTTTGTTCGCATTATTTTGGTAAACCTCGTCAGAGTGGTAGCAGCCACTGTATTTATAAAACACCCTGGCAAGGTGATCCACGGGTCAATATTCAAAACTTCAAAGGCAAAGCGAAGCCTTACCAGGTCAGACAGGTACTTATTGCGATTGAAAAAATTGAGGTACACCATGGTTCTTGAAAGTGACAAATACACTTACCGGGTAATGTGGTCAGATGAAGATGAAGCTTTTATCGGTTTATGTGCAGAATTTCCGGGTCTAAGCTGGGCGGCAGCAACAGCAGAAAAAGCACTTAAAGGTATTCGCAAGGTCGTTAAAGACTGTGTTGAGGATATGCAGCAAAATAATGAAGAAGTTCCAGTCCCGTTAACCACACGAAAATACAGCGGTAAATTTATGGTGCGCGTTCCCCCCGAGGTTCATCGTAATCTTGCTATTGAGGCAGCGGAATCAGGGGTAAGCCTGAACCGGGTGGCGAGTGCAAAACTTTCACATTAAATATGGCAGTGTGTTGGCGAAGCTATTATTCTTCTTCCTCTTTTTTATACTGCTGTAACTTACGCCACAGGGTGGACTTGTTGATGCCCAGAGTTTCGGCGGTTTTTTCACGGCTGTCATTGAAACGATCCAGCAATTTGAAGATATAGCGTTTTTCCAGTTCCATCAGGGTGGGCAAGTCACTGTCGATGGTATCGGTGCTGCGCAGGCTGGTGATTTCATCCAGGTGCAGAGTAGGGCTGTCGGCCAGGGCCACGGAACGCTCGACCAGGTTTTGCAGTTCACGTACATTGCCGGGCCAGTCATGGCCAAGCAGCTTTTTCATCGAGGCGGTGTCGAAGCCCTTGATATCACGCTGGAAGTTTTCGGCATAGGTTTTTACAAAATGCTGTACCAGCAGCGGAATATCTTCGCGGTGTTCCCGTAGTGCCGGCATGGTGAGTTTGACCACGTTAAGGCGATGAAACAGATCGTGCCGGAATTCATTGTTCATCGCCATGCGCTCAAGGTCCTTATTGCTGGCGACGATAAAGCGAACATCGATATCGATCGGCTCAAGCCCACCAACACGGGTAATCTGTTTTTCCTGAATCACGCGCATCAGCTTGGTTTGCATGGCATCGGAGATATTGCCGATTTCATCGAGGAACACGGTACCGCCGGATGCAATTTCCAGCAGACCCTGCTTGGTTTTCTGTGCCCCGGTGAAGGCACCTTTTTCATGGCCAAACAGCTCGCTTTCGAGCAGGGTATCGGTGAGTGAGCCGCAGTCGATAACCACGAAAGGTCTGTCTGCAAACTGGCTGCCAAAGTGAATCGCCCTTGCCGCCAGCTCCTTGCCGGTGCCGGATTCACCC
>JALUTJ010000015.1 GCA_027057985.1 Chromatiales bacterium | reverse complement strand
TTTATGGGGAACATCACTGCGCGTGTTTTCTCCCGGCTAGCTCAAACGTTAGGCTTAATATAAATATTAAAAGGTAAATTTAGATGGATATAATCAGACCGAAATTACAAAAAGCAAAACTCGCCTTTCGTCAGGTTTATGATGATATTGGAAAGTCAGTGCCTGCTGTAGGTAAACTAATCGGTGGGAAAGTTAATTATAATATTAACAATCTTACCCCTGCACAAGGCCAATTTCAAAATGCTTGTGCAATACGAATGAGTTATGTCCTCAATCAAAGCGGCATAAAAATACCCCACCTTCCGGGTAAAACGGTTTCAGGAAAAAGAGGTGATTGGTATTTATATAAAGTGATAGATTTAATTGATTTCTTAAAAAAACAGTTTTGAGATCCTGATGTAATAATTGAATTTCCAACTATCGGAAAACTTTTGCCCTATAAAGGAATCGTTGTTTTTGAAGTTGACCAGTGGGATGATGCTACTGTATGGGATGGTGTTAGCTGTTCAGATAAGTGTTATTTCGAACAATCCAAAAAGTCTTACTTATGAAAATTAAAAAATTAGTTTTTATTGTTTTTTGTGTAGTTTTCTCTACATCGTGTTCCGCTTACGAATTTAAAAAAGCAACTGAATTAACATTATTCAAAAATTATGCACTTTCTTCGTGTGTGGCTACTTACTATGAGAATGATGAGATATATAGGGATGCTCTTGATGCATTAAATGGAAATAGAGAATACGGGAATATTTCACTTGAAGCTTATCACGAAATAAATGGCCTATTAAAAAAATGGTCAAAGAAAATATACAAATCAAAATCAGGTAATATTTCCGAGTTTTTTATGTGCATAGATTTTCATAATTCAAAAGATGTACTTGCAATATATAATAAATATGACCCATGTAAAAACATAGATAATTGGAGCTCTAAATATCAATATAAATTACGTTGCAAGTAAGTTTCGTAAAAGCCTAACAATTAAAATACACTCGGAAAGTCAAAAGCTACACTCCTCGTACCTCGTCGCTATGCTTTTGCCTTCCGGTGATTTTGGCCGTTATGTTTTCAAGGAAAAATGGAATGAATAAATATTGTTTACTGCTTTTTATTCCAGTTGTTTCAATGTCGGTTAACGCTGGTGATTTGTCTGGATCATGGAGAATGGATCCAATACCTAATTCAACAAACACATTTGAATTGCATATCACTCAAAATGGAAAAAATATTTGTGGTATACATTTTGGCTCAGCGAAAGGTGGGGCTAAAATAGATTCAAATTTTGGGTCTAATCCTAAAGCTACAATATCTGGATTAGAACAAGATGATATAGCTAAAATTACTATAATTAGCTCACAATCAGAATTTCCTGTAGAGGGTACAATTAAACGTCGAAAAAATGTGCTATCCTGGAATGTAACTAATTCTCAGTCGCATCATATAATTACAATACCAAAAAGTGCAAAATTAAAACTCATACCACCTGTAGATCTTGGCTATAGAAACTTAGATGTACTTTGCGGTGAATAGCATTACAATTCGTTCAAAACGGGTTTTTTAAAAGATGCGCTATCGCTTCTCTTTTAAAAAAACCTTTAACTATAACATTATACATAGAGCAGAAATATGAGCCAAGTTGTGTCGATAAGGGTGCCTAAGCATTTCAGAGATGCATGTGCAGAGTTTCGAAATGAGGCTAATATAGAAAATCCGAATAGCGAAGATTTTTCCGATTGCCATGATTTCGTGGTTTTTTATGACGAATCAACACAAGAGATTAGATGTGAGGGCAATTTTCCTGATCCTGTCTTTTCTGCTTTAGTTAAAGTAAGAGATCGGTTCAGTGGCAAGCTGTTCTATGAAGACGAGGAGTGGAATGATAGAGAATATGAGGTTGTTGATGAAGCAGGCTCGTTAGAAAAAGTTTGGCTGATTCTTGCAATTGTCTTTTTTCCAGTCACTTTAGTCTATTTCTTATTACGAGCTGTAATATGGATTCCATTTAAGGTATGGAAGGCGACAAGATGATAAAGTCGCATAACTATCCCGTAAACCCGG
>JALUTJ010000014.1 GCA_027057985.1 Chromatiales bacterium | reverse complement strand
TCGATATTTCTTGCCAGGAATAATGATTTGTTATGCGTCAGCGTCATCAGGCCCTGTTCGCTATCGAGTTTAAGTAGTGCCACGCCATTCGCATCTTCGGGTAACAGGGCGGCGACATTGCGCATCGCCAGTTCAGGAATATCGATGGCATCGATCACCATGTCCAGCTCTTCGAGCAGGTGGATGCGATGTTGTAGCAGGGATTTTTCTGCTGCAGTAACATAGATCAGCGGAGTGCGACCGCGCTCTTTCTGCCCCGGGATTTCGAATACATCGACAATGGCATTTTCGATATCGAAAGAAAGACTGTCTTTCACCGACCAGCGTACCGCCTGGCGTAATTCTTCATCGGCCACGTTGGGTTTTTCCAGCATGATCAGGCTGGCTTCGTTCATTTGCAGGGCCGTCACCACATGGCGGTGTGCGAGTTTATGCTTGTCAGCAAAGTCTTTGAGAGAAACCGCAAGATCGGACGGATTATCCAGCGGCATAAAATCCAGCGCCTGCAACACGGGGGTTTGTGCCGGGGTCGACAGCACAGAAGCATAGGCAATGCCCTGCTCCGACAGCACAATTGCATTCACTCCCTGATCACGTTTTCTTTTATTGAAGAAAGTAAACACCGCGCCTCCGACATCAGTGTGTAATGCATAGTATATATAGAATCAGTCAAAACCGAGTAAATATTTCGATTTTATTATCAATTTTTTACATTTAGCACTGATTTATAATGATTAACTATAGCTTTATTTCGTAAGCTCCTGTTTTTTAATGATTATAGAACATAAAGCCTGAAATGACTACAGTGTGATGCACATCACAAAAGTAAGGGTATTTTACAGGGTTTTCCCCAGGAGGATACCGATAAATACCACCATGCCCAGCCAGTTATTATTCAGAAATGCCCTGATGCATTGTGCCGGCTGGCGGTAGCGAATAAGGTACTGCTGGTACAGCATCAGCCCCAGAACCACCAGCAGAGAAAGATTGTAAGCAAGTCCTAACTGCGCCTGTTGCCCAAGCAAATAAAGGGCAAGTAGCATGGTGGCCTGTAAGATAGCAATAATCACCCTGTCGGCATCACCAAATAAAATCGCTGTCGATTTCACGCCGATTTTCAGATCCTCCTCACGATCGGCCATGGCATACATGGTGTCATAGATCACTGCCCACAGCACGGTAATGGTATAGATAAGCCAGGCAACCCGTGGCACCTCACCGGTCTGGGCAGCAAAGGCCATGGGCACCGCCCAGGCGAAAGCCATACCCAGCACGATTTGTGGCATGTGGGTATAGCGCTTCATAAACGGGTAAATGGCCGCCAGCCCCACCCCGCCAAAGGAAAGCAGGATGGTAAAGGTGTTCATGGTCAGTACCAGCAAAAAAGCACTGAAGGTCAGCGCCATAAACAGCAACATGGCTTCATCCGCCGAGACCTTGCCACTGGCAATGGGCCGATCCCGGGTACGGCTAACATGCGGGTCGAAATTACGGTCGGCATAGTCATTGATAACGCAACCTGCTGAGCGCATAAGAATCACCCCTAGCACAAACACCACCAGCACGCCGAGACGTGGCCAGCCATCTGCCGCAATCCACAATGCCCACAGTGTCGGCCAGAGCAGTAACAGGATACCGATGGGCCTGTGCAGCCGTGCCAGTAACGCATATTGATAAGCACGCTCTCGAATATGATCCCAGTCCACACCCTTGCTATTGAAATTTTTCATCGTTTTCTTTGTTTATAGTGAAGCAAAAAGTGATGGTAAAAAGACTTCGTTCACCAGTAAAGGCTTGCCATGTAAATAAAATACCGAACGCCGACCCCAGACATACTCCGGCATCGACTGCAGGTGCTGCGTAGCACAGGCAAACATGCGCTGTTCCCGGCTGATCCTGGCCACTTCAAGCTCGTCTCGAACAATGGCCGGATCGGAAAAAAGCACTTCTCCCAGCGGCCGCGAACCCAGCTTGCCCAGTACCTGACGTGGCCCGGTCAATGTTTTGCGCGGCAGCACGCTGCGGGCAAACACCCAGGGCGTGTCACCACAATAGAGTAA
>JALUTJ010000013.1 GCA_027057985.1 Chromatiales bacterium | reverse complement strand
ACTTGGGAAAAAAGGCTATGTTTCAAAGCTGGATATTCTTGAGAAGCAACGGATCAGAATTGAGGCAGAGCGCGACATGCAGGCTCAGAAATACACCATGCAGGCAGCGCGAGAAAGAATAAAAGAAGCACAGGGCCGTCTTGATGAGCTGAAATCTCAGCATAAAAACCAGCTTATCGATGAACAGCTTACATTACAAAAACGTGTTGAGCAGCTTGATCAGGACTGGTTAAAACAGGAATACCGCAACCGCCTGATGAAAATAAAGGCACCACAGGATGGCTTCGTCAAGGATATTGCTACGAGTACTGAAGGGACAGTTGTTCCAGCAGGCACCGTATTGATGAATATTGTACCGATTAACGAGCCATTGACTGCAGAGGTTTATGTCAGTAATCAGGATGTTGGGTTTATCAGTACAGGACAGAAAGTGCATATCAAGTTAAAGAGCTACCAGTTTCAGAAATACGGCATGATAGACGGGCAGGTTGATTATGTCAGTGCAGATGCCAGCTCAACAGGTAACAGCAACGCTGCAGACGATAACCTTTCCGCTAATGCCAGTTATAAAACTATTATTAGTCTTCATCAGCAGTATCTTAAGCGGGATGATAAAAAGTTTCTGCTTCGCCCCGGTATGCAGGTAACGGCAGAAATCAAGCTTGGAACACGCTCAGTGCTGGACTATATCCTGTCGCCGATTCAGACCACGATCAGTGAATCTGGTATGGAACGCTAGCTATATTTGGTCGGGGCTTGAGTTAGCTGGCTTTTCGTAAAATAAATCTGCCAGCATTTTGCTGCTGAATATTCTCTTATCTCTGCGATCTTTGTGGTGATAAAACTATGTCGGTTCCGTCGTTTTACTCCTTGAACCGACCTACTACTACACCGCGGTGGAATACTTTGCGGTCACGGGTTTTGTGTGCTAAAAATGGTATTCCGGCAAAATAATACAATAGGGATGTGTTCATGCAGTTTCTTCGCAAAATTCTGTTTTTCTTATTTGGTTCATTGGACTGGCAGTTACCACCCTGGCTGCAGCTGATTAAAAACGGCATTACTCATGCGTTTAACTGGATGCGAACGCACAAAAAGATACTGGCATCTGCTATTACAATATTATTAATTGCTTATGGTGGTCTGCTTTGGTATGACAACCTGCCAAAACCGGTACGACTTGAAATAAGTGGAACTGCGCCTGCTCTGACACCCATCACAGAAAAGCCAGTTTATGATTCGGTTTATATCAATTTCTCAGGCTCTGCGGCGCCACTGGAAAAAGTGGGTAAACCTGTCGAAAAGGGTGTGAGCATTACGCCTGCAATCAAGGGAAGCTGGCAGTGGCTAAGTGACAAACAGTTACGTTTCAAGCCGGAACAGGACTGGGGTGTTGGCACCGATTATGTGGTCAAGTTTGAAAAAACTTTGTTCCCGTCCCATGTATTACTCAGGGAATATGAATATCGCTTTTCTTCCGCTCAATTTTCAGCCTGGCTGGAAAACGCCCGGTTTTATCAGGATCCACAGGATTCCAGTATCAAGCGTGTTGTCGCCACGGTTAAATTTACTCACCCGGTGGATAAGGTATCGCTGGAAAAGAATATCGAGCTTGTAATGCTGGATAAGAAAGCTGGCATTCTCAGTGATGGTAAGCCGCTTAAGTTTACCTTGAGCTATAACAAGTTTGAGAGTGAAGCCTATATCAGTTCTGAACCCGTCTCTATTCCATTGAAGGATGAAGTTGTAAAAATCAGAGTGAAAGAAGGTATCCATGCGGCACGTGGTGGTAATGAAACAGAAGCAGAGCTGCTGGCCAATGTTACCATTCCTGGAATGTACAATTATTTCCGCGTCAGTAATGTTCAGCCCAGCCTGGTTCGGAACAAGGAAAATGAACCTGAGCAGGTATTGATTGTTCAGTTGACTGCCGGGGTAAAGGAAGAAGATCTGCGTAAAAACATTGCTGTCTATGAATTACCACGGGATCTGCCCGCGCTACAGGGAAGACGTGGTAGAAGAAATCACTGGTGGCGTGTCGATGATGTCGGGCCACAGGTACTGGCGATGTCGCGCCGGGTTGCGCTTACCCCGATAGCAACAGAAAAAGAATTTTCACAAATGCACAGTTTTCACTACCGTGCAAAACCGGGGCGTACGCTTTTCGTTCAACTCAAACAGGGCACCCGCTCCTTTGGCGGTTATGTACTGGCAAAGGCCTATGAAGGTGTCGTTCGGGTACCGCCATTCCCGCGGGAACTGAATATCATGCATGAAGGTGCGATACTGGGTATGCGTGGGGAAAGAAAGCTGTCGATTGTCGCCCGTGGTGTTGAGGCCATTCAATATGAAATTGGACGGGTACTGCCGGGACAGATCAATCACCTGGTGACACAGTCGAACGGGGATATGAAAAGTCCTTATTTCAATAATTATAATTTCAATGCAGAAAATATTACCGAGCGCTTTACCACGGTCGAACAGCTGCAAAATCTGCCGCCAGAAAAAGCGCAGTACACTTCATTTGATTTTTCACCATACCTGAAAAACAGGCAGGGCAAAAGCAAGCGTGGCTTTTTCTTCTTCAAGGTGCAGCGCTGGATGAATGATCGCTATGCAACATCCCCTGAAGACAGTCGCTTTATCCTGATTACCGACCTTGGCTTACTGGTCAAGGACAATAGTGACCGCAGTCATGATGTTTTCGTGCAGTCACTTTCAACCGGAACGCCGGTTGCAGGGGCACAGGTTTCTTTACTGGGTAAAAATGGTATTGCCATATTCAGTGCTAAAACCGACAGCCGAGGGCATATCTCGGTTCCTGATGTTACTGACTTCCGGCGTGAAAAACAGCCCGTGGTTTACCTTGTAAAGAAAGGAGATGATATTTCCTTTATTCCGTTTAACAAGGGCAACCGTAGTATTAACTATTCCCGTTTTGATATCGGCGGTGTCTATAGCAGTGGACAAAAAGACAGCCTGAGCAGTTACCTGTTTTCCGATCGCGGTATCTATCGGCCGGGAGATAAATTCAATATCGGCATAGTCACTCGTGCCATGGACTGGGAGAGATCTCTGGCAGGTTTACCTGTCGAAGTGATTGTTACCGATGCACGTGGCCTGACAGTAAAGAAACAGAAAATCCGGCTGGATGAAACTGGCTTTAATGAGATTAATTATCAAACCGCACTGACTTCACCAACCGGTACTTACCAGGTGCGTACTTACCTGATTAAAGATAAATATCGTCGTAATCTGCTGGGTTCAACAACGGTAAAAGTGGAAGAGTTTATACCGGATCGGATGAAAATCCAGGCACGATTCTCGGAAGAACGCCTCTCCGGCTGGGTTAGCCCGAAAGATTTAAAGGGCAGGGTGTCTTTACAGAATCTTTATGGTATTCCGGCGGGTAATCGTCGTGTCAGCGCAATGATCCGCCTGCAACCGGCACAACCTTATTTCAGAAAATATCGTGATTATCGTTTCTTTGATCCGATGCGGGCAAAGCACAGCTTTAATGAGCAACTCTCCGATACGAAAACCAATGAAAAAGGAGAGGCAGAATTTGATATCGATCTGTCACGGTTTGCCCCGGCAACCTACCGGCTGACATTGATGACCCAGGGTTACGAAGCCGAGGGGGGGCGCAGTGTATCGGCGCAGCGCTCATTACTGGTATCGCCACTGGATTATCTCGTAGGTTACAAGGCTGATGGTAAGCTGGGTTATATCAAAAAGGGCGATGTGCGCAATATTACCTTTATTGCGCTGGATAAAGAAACAAAAACCCGGAAAGTGGATAATCTCCAGTTTGAACTGGTTGAACAGCGTTATGTTTCTGTTCTTGCCAAACAGAGTGACGGTACCTTCAAGTACCAGTCGGTAAAGAAAAAGATTCCGCTTTCTCGCAAAGAAATGAATATTGCGGCAAAAGGTCTGAAGTATAAACTGCCAACCGACAAAGCCGGTGATTTTATCCTGCGGGTACTCGATAGCAAGGATACCGAGCTGAGCCAGGTTGGCTTTACCGTGGTTGGTACCGGTGATTTAACAAGAAGCCTGGATCGCAATGCCGAGTTACAGATTAAGCTGAACAAAAAAGACTTTAACCCGGGTGAGGAAATTGAACTGCAAATCAAGGCACCTTATACCGGTGCCGGCCTGATTACGATTGAACGTGATAAGGTTTACAGTTTCAAATGGTTCAGGACAGACAGCAATACGACCCTGCAACGTATCCAGGTGCCGTATGAGCTGGAAGGCAATGCCTATGTCAATGTCAGTTTTATCCGCGCCCCGGATTCGCGCGAAATTTACATGAGCCCGCTGAGCTATGGCGTGATGCCATTTACCATTAACCAGGATGCACGGGTAACTAAAATTGATCTTGACGTTCCCGATATAAGTCAGCCGGGTGAGAAGATGAAGATCACTTACCAGGCAAGTCGGCCGGGTAAGATTGTGGTATTCGCCGTGAACGAAGGTATCTTACAGGTAGCGAATTACCAGACCCCGAATCCGCTGGCGCATTTCTACAAGAAGCGGGCGCTGGAAGTCAATACGCTGCAAATCCTGGATCTGTTATTGCCAGAATATGATGTTATACGTGCACTTTCAGCCAGTGGCGGTGGCATGATGGAGAAAATGGCACGCGCCAGGGGCAAGAACCTCAATCCGTTCCAGCGTAAACAGAAAAAGCCGGTGGTGTTCTGGTCAGGCATTATCGATACCGATGGCAGCAAGGGTGAACTGGAATACACCGTGCCGGATCATTTCAATGGCAAGTTGCGGGTAATGGCGGTTGCGATTGCGAAACAGGCCGTGGGTGTCAGCAGTCGCAGTGCACTGGTACGGGGTAACTTTATTATCAGCCCGAATGTGCCCACCTTTGCCGCACCGGGGGATGAGTTTACGGTCAGTGTCAATGTGGCGAATAATATCGAGGGCTCGGGTAAGGATGCCAGTATCGATATTGCACTTGAAACAACGGCACACCTGAAAGTACTGGGCAAGGCAAAACAACAGTTGCTGATCAGTGAAGCGCGTGAGAAAAGTACCCGCTTCAGGATTCGTGCAAATGATATCCTCGGTTCCGGGGGCTTTATTTTCACTGCATCGCACGGTGATAAGAAAACCCGCTATCGGGTTGATCTGAGTGTGCGCCCACCGGCCGCCTTTATGACCGAGGTACAGAGCGGCTACCTGCAGGATGAGAATATCGAGATTCCAGTTAAGCGCAGGCTTTACCCGCATTTCCGTGAACTTAAGGTAGCGGCATCACCTGTGCCATTGAGTATGGCGCATGGCCTGAAGATGTACCTGGATAATTATCCTTATCTTTGTACCGAGCAACTGGTCAGCCGTGCCTTCCCGGCCATTGTCTTACGTGACCGGCCGGAGTTCGCGGTCGGCGAGGTCAAGGCAGAACAAAGTCTGGAGCGGATTATTCATGTTCTGCGTGCTCGCCAGAACGCACAGGGTGCATTTGGTTTCTGGTCGGCCAACTCGCATGTTTCCAATATGCAGACGGTCTATGCCACGCATTTTTTGACCGAGGCAAAACAGCGTGGTTATTCGATTCCGGCTGATCTGCTCAAAGCAGCACTGGGTTATTTGCAGCAGGTGGCAAAACAGCCGGTGAATAATCTGCACGAGGCACGTGAATCTGCTTATGCCATTTATGTCCTGACCCGTAACGGACAGGTGACAACACGCCTGCTGGCAAGGCTGCGTAAGCAACTGGCACGGGAAATGAAGCAGCAGGACTGGCAGCCAGATATGACGGGTATCTATATTGCTGCCAGCTACAGCATTCTAAAACTGGATAAGGATGCCCGTCGCCTGATCAAGCAGTCCAGGCTAGGCGAAGTGCAAAAGGCAGATTACCGTTACTTCTATGATGGTCTGTTACGTAATGCGCATCTTTTATATGTGCTGTCACTGCATTTCAGGGATCGTCTGCCAGAAATTAGTGCCGAGCAGTTACAGAAGCTGGTTGAACCGATTCAGCAAGGACGCTTCAATACGCTGTCGGCGGCTTCACTGATTCTTGCACTTGATACTTATGCCAATGCCACGGGCACGGCAAAAGATATGCAGGTGAAGATTATGGAGATCCTGGCTGAGAAACAGCGTCGTCAACTGGCGATGCCAGAAGGATTATTCCCACAGCTTGATTTCAGTGAACAGGCAAAAGCCATTCGTATTGAATCACCGGACAGAAACAATCTTTTCTACCAGGTGATCGAAGCTGGCTTTGACAGGGCACTGCCACAAAGTACGATCAAGGATAAGCTGGAAGTGCAGCGAGAATATCGTAATGCAGAAGACAAGGTCGTGACCGAGGCCAGGCTGGGTGAAGAGTTGACGGTACATATTAAAATCCGTAGCCTGGATAATAAATACCATGCCAATATTGCGGTGGTTGATCTGTTACCGGGTGGTTTTGAAGTTATACTCGAAGACAGGCCTGCCATTCAGGGTTCGGTATGGACACCGGATTATGTCGATCGGCGTGAAGATCGCGTGCTTGTCTTTGGTGGCATCGATAGTGATGTGAAAGAATATGTCTATCGTATCAAGGCAACCAATGTAGGTACATATAAAGTACCTGCAGTCTTTGCCGAATCTATGTATAACAAGAGTATTCGGGCGCGGGGATTAGGTGGCAATATCCGTATTGTTAAGCCGTAAGTATAAAAAATATATTTTTATACTACTCGGCCTGTCTGCCCTTGTTCTGTCACTGAAGCTGGTTCCGGCACCTGAGTTATTCGATGCCGGTACCTTTTCCCGTGCTGTTTATGATCGACATGGTAATCTGCTGCGCCTGACCCTGTCACGC
>JALUTJ010000012.1 GCA_027057985.1 Chromatiales bacterium | reverse complement strand
CGTGCTGCCATGGACTTTATCCTCTCTGATGCAAACGATCCGGTTCAGGCCGCTGTTTTCTTCATTGCCCTGCGTATGAAGCGCGAAACCAATGATGAAAACTGTGGCATCCTGCAATCCATCAAGAATTCAGCGATCACTGCCGAGGTGAACGTCGATGAACTGGTCGATGTTGCCGATCCTTATGATGGCCATGCCCGTGGTCTGCCAATGTCCGCTTTTGTGGCTCCGGTGCTTGCTGCCTGTGACGTTCCTGCTGTCTGCCATGGACTCGACTATGTCGGCCCCAAGTACGGCATCACCCAGCATAATGTCCTCAAAGCTGCCGGTGTGGATGTCTCGCTCAGCCCGGAACAGGCTGCGCGCCAGATTGAAAACAGTGCTTTTGGCTGGGCTTATGTCGATCAGCGTGCCTATGCACCGAAACTGCATGATCTAGTTGGATTCCGTACCCGTATTATCAAGCGCCAGGTGTTAACCACGGTCGAAGTGCTGGTGCAGCCACTGCGCGGCAGGAACAAAACTCACCTCCTGACTGGCTATGTGCATAAAGCCTATCCCCCCATTTATGCCAATCTGGCCCGTTTTAGCGGTTTTGACAGCGCCATGATTGTACGTGGCGTGGAAGGTGGTATTATCCCCTCCCTGCAGCAGCCTGCCCTGCTCTGGAGCTACCAGGACAAGGGCGAAGAAAGTTCGCAGGAACTGGATCCGGTATCGCTTGGCATCAAGCAAACTACCCGCGCGGTGCCATTGCCAAAGGATATACCAGAGCTTGAAAACCAGGGCGCTGAGATTATCAAGCCCTTTGATACAGATTTTGCAGCAAGGCGTGCCGCTGAGGCAGGCCTGGCTGCGCTAAACGGTGAGCAGGGACCGGCCTATGACAGCCTGGTCTATGCCGCCTCTATTACCCTGACTCATCTTGGCAAAGCAGACACCATGCCTGCTGCCGCTGATATGGTCAGGGAAGTACTCGATTCCGGCAAAGCCCTGGCGCATTTACAGGGCAAAGCCTGATAAAGAAATTTGAACAATTGTTCTTAAATTGAGATAATTACCGGATTATTCCGAGGAGAAAGCAATGAACCAAGAATATTATGATGCAGTAACTAAAATGGAAGAAATGGGTGTAGATCCAGAATATATCCAGGGCTGGCAAGGTGGCTATGTACACAATCCAGAACGTGAAGAGCAGCGTGTAACCGAAGCATACAGCGCTGGTTATGAAGACGGTCAGGAACGTACTACTGACAACTTTGCTAACTGGGTCAAGAAGTAAGCTACTCATTTAGTCATACAAAAAGCCGGGGCTATCCCGGCTTTTTTATGCGCCAGTATTCTTCCCCTCTGTCCGCGATTTGTTAAAAAGTATTAAATCCCTGTCCGCAGGCTTAGATTTTCCCCGCTCTGTCCGTTAACCACGGTATTGCACAATAAAAAGGGGGAAAATATGGCTAATATTCTTTCTGTCGATGACTCAAAAGTGATTCGCGACCTGGTCGAGTCCATTCTTACCGAACACGGCCACCAGGTCACCACCGCCAATGATGGCGTCGAAGGCCTAAAGGCGGCGCGTCAGCAAAAATTCGACCTGGTACTGTGAGGTATCAATATGCCGAATATGAATGGTATCAGCATGGTCAACAAGCTGCGAGCCATCGACAATTACCAGCACACCCCAATTGTTATGCTCACCACCGAAAACAGTGATTTCAAAAAATCCAAGGCAAAGGAAATGGGCGCCACCGGCTGGTTACTCAAACCCTTTGATCCAGAGCGGCTTATGAATGCTGTCAATAAGCTGGTGGGCTAAATATTATCGTGGATACCGGTTGTACTGCCAGGTCAGCTCAAGTATTGCAGAGCCGACAAAAAGCCTTATGCCATACTCAATTTTGACCTTCTGACAAAAATAAAGCTCCCCGGATATTTTTCTCGTAAAATATCCAGTTACGAGCAAGAAATAAATCTTTGCGTCTTTATGGTGAAAAAAACTGTAGCTCGACTCAAACATAGCGGAGCCGACAGAATATAAATATTTATTTAAACAGATTGGGCACCGACT
>JALUTJ010000011.1 GCA_027057985.1 Chromatiales bacterium | reverse complement strand
TGTTTCAACGCGCCATTGATCGCGGTACCTTACATGCGCTCAGCGTCAATGCCACCGGCTATACCTCGCACCAGTGTGTTTCTTTTTACCACGGTCATGAATCCTTAAAAAACTGGAAGCGTGCACAGCGTATCGGCTTCTCCACCCGTATCACGGTGGATCACCTGATGGCCTCCTCCGCCATTCCCTTCCTGTTTGCCCCGGTCAGACTCAACCGGGAGTATTTCAGTGATGGATCGATTCGGCAGACCGCGCCTATCAGTCCGGCACTACACCTTGGCGCTGATCGGGTTCTGGTAATCGGTAACCGTGAGAATGAGCCGAAACTGGAACGGGTGACTAATCCAAAGCCGCCAACCCTGGGTGAAATCGCGGGCCATACCCTTAACAGTATTTTTCTTGATAGTCT
This sequence comes from Chromatiales bacterium, assembly GCA_027057985.1. Taxonomy (GTDB): domain Bacteria; phylum Pseudomonadota; class Gammaproteobacteria; order UBA6429; family Thiohalophilaceae; genus JAGLTQ01. The sequence continues at coordinate 6,454 of JALUTJ010000011.1, read as the reverse complement.
CGATGCCGATATCGAACGCCTGCAACGTATCAATAAAACTGTTACCCTGATCAAGGATCGAGACCGGGAAAAACACGGCGTTACTCTGCGCCAGGTTGAAGTACAGGTTATCTCACCCAGTGATGACATTGGTAAGATGGCCGCAAAGTATGCCCATGAGCTACCATGGTCGATCAAGATGCTGCTACGCGGTATTGGTGCCTATTCGAAAACCGATAGCAGCTTTATGAGTTATCTGTTATTTGAAAAAGGTTACTGTAATGCGCTGATCGATCTTGGTTACCAGGATACCATGCAGGAAAAGGAGAACATCCTGCATTTTCTGCGTGACTGATTATTCAGTCACCGCGTGCTGTGAGACCAGTTTCGCTTCTGGTACCAGATGATGAATAAAAGCGGCAACTTCTGCAGTGAGTCCCTGTCGTGACTGCAGGGTGACCCAGAGAACATTGATTTTCATATTCAGATCAACCATTACGATATCCTTTTCATATTGCATCAATGCGGCTTCAAGTCGTTTGATAATATCCCGCAACCGAGATTTACTGAATTTTTTCAGCCCCGGTATTAGCATCATGAAATCAGAATATGGTATTCCACTTTTATCACGGGTGGGTGCCCGCTGCCATAGTGGAGAAGAACTGTGAATGGTTGCCAGCCTGTTAGCAGAGAATCCCGGGGAAGTGGTTTCTGCAGTAGCGGGCAGGTTTGAGGTTTTCTTGTCAGGCATGAACTAAATATAGACAAGCGCAAAGCCCGATTTCAAGTTTATGCGCACATTTGCTGTACCAGATCGCGGATAATTTCACCTTCCTGCAGCACTTCATCTGCCGCCAGGATCAGCTCTTCTTCATCCAGATGCAGCTTTTGCAGCAAGTCACTGTTTAGTTCATCACCAATTGCGGTAAAAGACAGGCCATGTGGTGCGAGAATACTGTTTACTACCTGTAACAACTGTACATAGGTTTCATGCTCACCTTCATAGTCCATGTCATAAAAATGTGTGGCCACGGTGACCAGCTCTGAAGGCATATTCCACATGCGCATCACGATCTTGCCAATCTCGGGATGATGAATCGCCATCACTTCCTGTTCCAGCGTCAACAGATTCTGTTGCGGATCATTTTCCATCTGTTCATTCAGCTCATTATATTCATTGGTAAAAAGATGTCCGATAACCAGCAGGCCAATATTCTGTAGCAGGCCAACCAGGTAGGCCGTACCCGGGTTAGGACGTTCACCCCATGGCATCAACATGCTAAAGCGTTGCATCAATGAAGCCGTATAAACCGAAGAACGCCACAACGCTTTTGCTCCCAGTGGACCATACTGCGGAATACGAAAAGAAGAACCCACCGAGAGTGCCAGTGCCATGTTCATTACCGCATCGACACCCAGCACCCGGAAGATGGCATCTTTTAAAGATTTGACAGAACCGGCCTGCCCAAAGAAGGCAGAGTTGGCATAACTGACTATCTGCGCGGTTAAGAGCGGATCTTTTTCAATCACACTGACAATTTTTTCTATATTGACATCCGGGTGTGCCCGCAGATCAAGAATCTGTGTTGCTGTTTCCGGCATGGGCGGTAATGAATGTAGCGCTTTGATACGGTCTTTAAAACTGACAGGTTTAATTGTTTCCATGCTGCTATTCTTTTTTCCAATAATAAATTCAGTATATTTATCTATTGCTATATTGTCGGCCCATTATATGTTTACCTTAGTACTGCCTCTGCAAACATTTGTTAAACAATAAACATGTTATTAATATGTATTATTTGCGTTGCCCGCTTTCACTTCTATTAAAATGTGATGCAGTTCTCATATTTAATGACGTTATCAACCGTGGTAACATTTGTTAACAAATTTCAGGAATAAAATGCAGTGGTATCGATATGAAACATGTCTTTATTGATATACCCACCCGCGGACGTGGTACGATTAATATTTCATCGCAGATCAATGAAGTCATTGCAGCACAAGGGCTTGAATCGGGTTTGTGTCACCTTTTTTTACAGCACACCAGCGCCTCGCTTATCCTGTGTGAGAATGCAGATCCTTCAGTGCGAACCGACCTGGAAAATTTTATGGCACGCATTGCGCCGGATGGCGACCCGATCTATACCCATGACATGGAAGGAGATGATGATATGCCGGCGCATATTCGTTCCATTCTTACCCAGAACAGCCTGACCATTCCGGTAATGAACGGACGTTGTGCACTGGGCACCTGGCAGGGTATTTTTCTCTGGGAGCACCGCAGCCACGGCCATCAACGCAAGTTACTCATTACCCTGCAGGAATAAACACCCTTATGTAAAGCAGCATTTATAATACGTATAAATAATACGCATTTATATTCAGCACTTTTTGGCGGTAGCGGGGCTTGTTTTGAGGAAACAGGTCATTTAATCTTTACCTAGATCAAATCAATGGATTCAACAAAAAAGGGAAGTTACCATGACAACAACCGCAAATATTCCATTCAGATTCATCAACGGCGTCAAGTGGGCCTACCTGCATCGTGGCGCAGGTCGCAACCTGCTAGTACGGGAAAAAGACTATCAACTGTTTGAAAATATCACCAAAAAGGCGGCCAAAAACTACCGCCAGCATTATCTGAAAACCCAGATTATGGGACTGAGTGCTAATAATAACAGCCCCGCCAATCTGATCAGCCGCTTTACCGTACTCAAGCGCAAGCTCAGCCTCATGGGCATGGATGTGCACTATGAAATGCGCGGTGGGGATATTCTGATTACCCAGCTGGTGATTACACCCGAACAACCAGTAAATAATACACCGGGTTTACGTCAAGTAGTATATAAAGGTCGTAATTGGATAGCGGATGATAAGCAACTGGATAAAATCCCCTCAAGCCAACCCGGCAAGCCGATTCATGTCGGAATCAATGGCCTGGCAGATTCAGCTGATGATGCCGCTGACTATATGCCCGATTTTATCAATTACGGCTACCCCCAGGATGCGCTGAAAGAAACCGAAAATGAAAGCTATACCCTGTTCTATAACACGCAGCAGGGCTTTTTCAATGCCGACTGGCAATGTATCCAGGACAGCACCGGCATTCGCGGCGGTACCCGCAGCGCCCGGCTTCTGGCCTCGGCCATTCGTCTTGCCGCCCGGGAGAAACTGCCCATCAACTGGACCGTGCATGAGCGGGGTGCCGCCATTTTCAAGCAGGCGCTGCGACTTCTGGCAAAGCAGGGGGTATCCGGCCTGTCGGATCAGCAGGTATTCTATGCCAATCCTGTGATCAATATGGAGCTGGTGGATAAATTACGCCGCCAGGTCGGTATGAGACTCTCCGAAAAAGGCCATGTGATGAATGAACTCAGCCTGCACCAGGGCGCCGTGGCTGGAAACTGGATCAGCTCCTCCGCCATGCTGTGGCAAAATGGCGACAAGGGCAATGCCATAGCCCGACCCGTGCTGACCGTTGCCACCGTGGCCGGACTGGCCAGTACCCCCGGAGCCGTGGGTGCCGCCGCCTATGGCCTGAGCGGCATGGCCTTTCTCGGCGCCAATCTGTTTGCCAGCAAAACCAATCGCGGTGTCATCAATAGCCCCGGGGATGCGCTGAATCATTATTTCTTTAATCGCAAAACAGGCTGAGCGGTATGCTGACCTCCTTACTCAAACTCATTGGCAGTAAAACCTACCCCCGCGGGCCGGGGTTTAAACGCGCCCGCACTCATCGACTGGATCTCTCCGGTACCCGGGTGGAATTCAAAACGCCACCCCATAGTGATGTGCGAGTGTCCTTTAAGGAAAAGCCGGAAAAATACAATCTCTATGATGAACAGGTGCGCAACTATCAACCCCAAAAACCCACCGATATGCACTGGCGCACAATGTATACCGAGGGCTGGTCTTTTTACGGTATCCCTCTGTTTCAGAGTGTAATAGGGAAACTTAAACTCGGTGTTTTTTTTGTGCATACCCCCCGCCATGGCAACCTCTTTAATCCAGAAAATTTTCTCAATGCCCTGGATGAGTGGCTTGAGGGTTATTATGGTCCCATTTCCGAGCAGCGTAAGGCCATTGCCCGCATTGACTGGCAGCGTAAAACCCTCCATGGCAATGACTGGGCCTGTTACCGTAATCAGAAAATTGGTGACCTATATAGTGACGGAGACTGGGTTATTCCCATTACCGAAGAACATATGCTGTTCTTTGGTTTTGCACATTATGTCAGTCGCCCCGGCACCCGCCTGAATGAAGCCTACCGTGCGCTGCAGGAGCAGATTATGGCCACGGTAAAGATTGACTGGTCGGCCGATGTATTGCGGCAGAAGCAGGCCGCGGCGGAAAAATGGCCGGGCGCGCGGATACCTACTCAACTGCCACCACTGGAATGGCCGGACGAAGAGTGGGAAAAACATCGCCCCTATGATTCTTTCGATGAACTGCGGGAGCTGTCTGCCAAAATTGAACGGGAACGCGCCGCCGAAGCGGCTGAAAAAGAAAAAGCTCAAAAAACAGCCTGATTGTTTTATTCGAACTTGATACCTGTCCCACCCAGGCCACAATACCCCGCTGGATTTTTGGCCAGGTACTGCTGGTGATAGTCTTCTGCGGGATAAAACACCGGGGCTGGCAGAATTTCGGTTGTAATTACGGGGTAACCCGCTGCCGTTAAGGCCTGCTGATACTTTTCCCGGCTTTGTTCTGCCTGTAATTGTTGCTCATCTGAAAAATAATAAATGCCGGAACGGTACTGAGTGCCAATATCATTGCCCTGGCGCATGCCCTGTGTGGGATCATGAGATTCCCAGAAAGTTTTCAGTAAAGATGAGTAGGAAATTATCCCGGGATCATAGACCACCAGTACCACTTCATTGTGATTCGTCTTGCCACTACAGACCTGCTGATAGCTCGGGTTTTCGGTATGACCTCCGGCATAGCCCACTGCTGTAATATATACCCCATCCTGCTGCCAGAATTTTTTCTCTGCACCCCAGAAACAGCCCATACCAAACATAGCCTGTTGCATATTTTCAGGATAAGGCGGTTGCAGCGGGTGTTGATTAACGAAATGTTTATCTGTCATCTTCAGGGGGCCTCTGCCAGTACCAGGGCGCGTACCGGCCCCGGGTAACCTTCTATGGTCCTGCTGTGGTCATCAGGATCAAGAAAATTTTCCAGTGAATCAAAGGGCATCCACTCGGTACGTCGCTGTTCTTCGATGGTAGTTGGTGTCACATCGACAACGCGGATATTGTTAAAGCCACAGCGCTGTAGCCAGAGTACCAGCGCATCACAACTGGGAATAAACCAGACATTGCGCATTTGCTGGTAACGGTTTACCGGCATCAGTACCTGCTGTTCATCCCCTTCGATAACCAGTGTTTCCAGTACCAGTTCTCCCCCGGGGCGCAGCATTTCGCGCAGCTGCATAAGATGATCGATGGGCGAACGACGGTGATACAGAACGCCCATGGAGAACACGGTATCAAATGCCCTGAGCCCGGCCGGCACCTGTTCGCTGCCAAAAGGCAGGACATGCACCGGGATATGCGGCAGGTATTTTTTCAACGCATAGAACTGCATCACGAATTTCTGAGCCGGATCTACGCCGATAACAAGAGCCGCACCCTGCCCATAACTGCGCAGGGCGTAATAACCATTGCCACAACCGATATCCAGCACCTGGCGACCGGCTAAAGGTGAAATATGCTGCTCCAGCCTTTGCCACTTCCAGTCCGAATGCCATTCGGTATCGATATTCAGAGCAAACAGCGAGACAGGCCCCTTGCGCCACGGGATAAGCATGCGTAGCCCGGCTTCGAGTTCTTTTCTAGTGGTGGCATCACAATCGCTGGCTTCACCGATACGAACCTGGGTTTCAAGATCGATCGAAGAAGGTTTGATAAGTGGCAGTTTATCCAGCATGGCCAGCCAGTTATCCATTTCACCATGGCGAGGATGATTAAATGCTTTATCGATACTCTGCTCCAGGCTATCCAGCCATGGTGCGGCTTCGGAATCCTGCAGAGCTTTGAATAACTGGCTGTAGTCGATCATGACGTGATGGCTCTTTATTTGATAGCAATAAATGAGGCAAAGTTAAAACACTGGAACCACGGGTAGACTTCACTAAAGCCAGCCTGTTGTAAACGCTGATGATGAACATTGGCTGTTTCAGGAATCAGCACATTTTCCAGCGCCGAGCGTTTCTGTGCAATTTCAAGATCGCTGTAGCCATTGGATTTTTTAAAGGCATGATGCAACTCGGTCAATACCCTGTCCTGTTGTGCATTATCAAACTGCAGTTTCTCGGAAAGTACCAGTACGCCCCCCGGGTTCATACCCTGGTAGATTTTTTCAATAATCGCATCTCGTTCTTCGGGAGCAATAAACTGCAGGGTAAAATTCATCACTACCACCGAGGCGTTGTGGATATCGATAGCCTGTAGATCTTTACAATGACTTT
>JALUTJ010000010.1 GCA_027057985.1 Chromatiales bacterium | reverse complement strand
CAGGGGAAATCCGATGCCGAGGCTATGGCCTATATCGCCAGTCAGGTCAAGGCCAGTGGCTTTGAGTGGCAGTCGGAGCTTGAGCGTCATCCGCTTGAGATGGATGATCTGCGACTGATTCGTGATCAGTTGATCGAGCTCAAGCAGCAGGGCGCTGATCTGCGTGAGTACAACGTACTGGGCAATAAGCTGGTGTTGGCCAATTTCGAGGGCAATCGGCGGGCCGATGGTACCGTTGAGCGATACCAGCCCTGGTGGGATAAGGGTTATACGATCGCTGGCTTCTTCATTATATTTTTCACCATTGGCGTTGTGACTGCCATCAAGCGCCTGCCTGAAAATAGCTGGCAGCCGACTCATGGCGGCCACTGATTAAATCGGGATACTGAGGACAATGTTATGATTGATCTTGATAACGGACCGTTGGTTTTACTCTGCCTGGTCGTGTTTGTTTTTGTCATGCCCTTCATCTACAGCTTTTTTATTGATAAATATGATAAGGACAAGCCCAAGCTGAATACTTACGGCTAACTCTGCCACTGGTAGATGGAAAAGCCACACCAGCAGGCTGGTGTGGCTTTTTTGTTCATAGCAGTGGCTGTCGGATAGTTTTAAAGGCCGGGGTCCGGTGTCCCCCGCCCACTCTGGTATTATCGGCTAGTATTGGTTTTCATATGATTGATTTCTCATTTTTTCCGCAGATCCTGAAGGAAGTTTTCCTCTTCGTTGTGGATGCTGTCCAGCTGATACGGCTGCCTTTGACAGGCTCTGGTCCCTTTGGGCTGGATACCAGTATTGAAGGAATGAACTCGCAACAGTTCAGTGTGGGAATTTTCTATTTTCTGGTTGTGGCAATTCTCATCTTTACCGCCTTTATTTTTCTCTTCATGTTCAAGGGCAAGGGGGCGGGTTTGAAAACGGGCGAAAAATGGCTTTTCGCCTGGTTGCTGTTAGGTGTTTTCGTAGCCCTGGGGTTTGGTGCAACTCAGCTGCTGCATGGCTATCTGTTTTAGGAGGTTATTATGGCTGATTTTTTTAACTCGTTGGAAGACGGCTGGACCATCTATCTTTGGTTGGTCGCCGGGGCAATGATCGTTATGGCGGCGGTTTACATGGTTCGCTGGGCGGCAAAGAATGATCAATTTGATGAAGATATCAAGTATGTGGTTTTTGATGAAAACGACCGGGAAAAAATGACGCCCGAAGAGTTCAAAAAGGCGATGGAAGTCAATAAAGAACAGGAGGCTTTGCGTGAAGAGTATCTGGAAAGAGAATACCTGGAAAAAGAAGCCGCACGTAAATCCTGAGTTGTAGCATGAAAAAAGGTGAGAAAGGTATTCTGATCGGGATCGCTGTGGTGTCGCTAGGCATGATGCTGGTGCAGGGGTTTATGGTTTCACAGGAGACCGAAAAAGATCCGGGCATACCCTTTTACAGTACCGCGTCAAAGGAGGTTCAGTCCCAGGCGTCAGTGCTTTACAGGAAGTATGACTGCCGTGATTGTCATTCATTGTGGGGGCTACGCAATATCATGCAGGCGGTTCCTGCGCCCTCGCTGGATGGCATGGGCTCTCTACGCAGTGAAGAGTGGCTGTACGCCTATTTCTCGGCGGAAGATCCGCAGACTATCTTGCCCTCGCGGCTAAAGAAGCGCTTCCAGATGCCGTCTTTTGCGCACTTGCTCGAGGCAGAACGCAGGTTGCTGGCAAGATACAACGCCAGTCTCAAGGTAGAGGATTGGTACCTGAAGGAAACCCAGAAGGCTGAATATGAAAAACTGACGGGTGAGGACTATCAACCATGAAACGCAGCATTCGACCGCTGCCGTTTGTGCTTGCCATTATTGTTGGCTGCCTGGTCAATTATCTGGGTGATTGGCTGCTGGGGATTCGCATTGAATTATTTTGGGGCCTGGAAACGTTTAACTTCCGCTGGTTCCTTGCTATTTTTGTCCTGCCCATTCTGGTCGGTTTTTCGGTCTCCTATATTTACGGCCTGGGCGGAAAGTGGATTGCCTTTTTTCCGCCCTTGATTGTGCAGTATTTTTCCTATTATCAGACGCAAAACATCATTGG
>JALUTJ010000009.1:465-2079 GCA_027057985.1 Chromatiales bacterium | reverse complement strand
GTCTTTTTTTTTTTTTTTGCAGCGCTAACGCTTGCAGGCGGTGCGCTGTTTGGCCCGGTGCTGGGAACATTTTACAATTTAACCGCCGCAACGCTTGGGGCCATGCTTTCATTCCTCGCAGCACGTTATCTTGCCCATGACTGGGTTGAGAAAAAAACCGGTGGACGTTTAAAGCAACTGAAGCAGGGTGTGCAGGCCGAAGGCTGGAAATTTGTCGCCTTTGTACGACTGGTACCTTTGTTCCCTTTTAACCTGCTGAACTATGCACTGGGTTTAACAGGTATCAGGTTCAGCCATTATTCCATTGCCACCTATATTTTCATGCTACCGGGTGCAATAGCCTATACTTATCTTGGTTATGTCGGTCGTGAAGCAGCCGCAGGTGGAGAAGGCCTGGTGCAGAAAATCATGCTGGCACTGGCATTACTGGCCATTGTCAGTTTTTTACCCAGCCTGATCGGACGCCTGCGCCGTGGTTCAATGATGGATGTGGACACCCTGAAACAGAAGCTGGATAAACATGAAGATGTGCTCCTGCTTGATGTACGAACAGAAGAAGATTACCGCGGAGAACAGGGGCATGTAAAAGGTGCCGTTCTGATCCCGGTAGAAGAACTGGAAAAACGACTCGATGAAATCCGGGACTACCAGGAAAAAACCGTAATGACTATCTGTCGTACCGACCGGCGTTCTGCAAAGGCGGCACAGATACTGGCAAAGCAGGGTTTTGCCGATGTGCATGTTATTCGTCAGGGGATGACAGACTGGAATGCAAAAGGTTTCCCTGTGGAGAGATAAACTATGACAAAAGACAACTTCTTTCATGCTACCCTTATGCCGGATAAGGACTGGTGGCAGGTATTATGGCCGGATCCGGCCGGCGTATTAAAACAGGTTGGTGTTGAGCCTGGCATGGAAGTGGTTGACTTATGTTGTGGGGATGGTCATTTCACTAAACCCATGTGTGAGCTGGTACAACCGGGTAAAACCTGGGCGCTGGATCTGAATGAGGATTTACTAAATACAGCGAGGCAGGCGTGTAAAGATAACCCAAATTTTCATGCTATCCCTGGTGATGCACGGGAACTGGCTCAGCAGATTGGCAGGGAAGTGGATTTTATTTTTATTGCCAATACCTTTCACGGGGTGCCGGATAAAACCGGTCTGGCTAAAGCAGTTTATTCCTGCTTGAAAAAAGAAGGACAGTTTGCCGTGATAAACTGGCATCCCCGTCCACGGGAAGAAACGGTTGTACTAGATCAGCCACGTGGTCCGGATACCAAACTGCGTATGAAGCCGGAAGAAGTACAGCAGGTAGTGGAAGCGGCAGGTTTTAAACTTGAAAAAGTCACTGATGTCGGCCCTTATCACTATGCGGCAATTTTTGTAAAATAATTTTTAAAAATAGATCCAATGCAATCAGCTAAAAATATCTGGTTAATGGGCTGGGTCAGTTTCTTTACTGATACCGCTACAGCAATGATTAAACCGATCATCCCGATCTACGTGGTCGTGGTGCTGCATCAGGGTGTCGACAAGCTGGGTATCGTGGTGGCAGTGAGTACCTTTATTTCCTTTGCCCTGCGCTGGTTAGGTGGCTGGTTGAGTGATTAT
>JALUTJ010000009.1:0-455 GCA_027057985.1 Chromatiales bacterium | reverse complement strand
TTCCCACAGTAAACCTTTTCTGATCGTGGGTTACGGCCTTTCAGCTATTACCAAGCCACTGTTTGCTCTGACTCAGAGCTGGCAGGGGGTTGTCGTTTTAAGTGGTACAGAGCGACTGGGCAAGGCCGTTCGCGCCGCCTCCAAGGATAAACTGATCTCACTCTCGGCAAACAGTGAAAAACAGGGCCGTGCCTTTGGTCTGCACAAAACCCTGGATATTTCGGGTGAAGTACTGGGGGCGCTGGTTGCATTTTCTATACTGCATTTCTTTGGCAAGGATGAATACTGGATCCGGGAAATCTTTTACTGGACCATTCTGCCTTCCGCCATGGCGATGATCATATTGATCTTTTTCGTTAAAGAAGTTGCAGCAAAAATACCACCAATAAATGAAAGGATTAAACCCGCAAAGGAACATTTATCCGCTAAACTTCGGTTTAAGCTGTTATTATATT
>JALUTJ010000008.1 GCA_027057985.1 Chromatiales bacterium | reverse complement strand
CCACCCGAGCCCACAATCAGGCCAGTGCGTTCATTGGAAACTTCGTTTTCTTCAAGACCGGCATCTTTAATCGCTTCCTGCATGGCAACATAGTTATAGGCTGCACCATCACCCATAAAGCGCCGTACCTTGCGGTCGATATGATCGGCAAGGTCGATATTCAGCGCACCATGTACCTGTGAACGAAAGCCCATTTCGGCATAGACTTCACTGGCAACGATGCCGGAACGTCCGGCCCGTAATGATGCCTCAACTTCCTGCCTGTTATTACCAATACTGGAAACGATACCGATACCGGTAACTACTACACGCCGTTCGGTCATGTTTTAAAAACCCTCAGTCGATGTAAATAATCCAACCCGCAGATCTTTTGCTTCGTAGATCATGCGACCATCCACTTCCATGCGTGCATCCGCGATGCCCATAAATAATTTACGCATAATGACGCGCTTGAGATCAATATAATAGGTGATCTTTTTGTTCTCTGGTGTGACCTGCCCGGTAAATTTAACATCACCGGCACCCAGGGCACGACCCCGACCGGGACCCCCCATCCAGCCAAGGTAGAAACCGACCAGTTGCCACATTGCATCCAGACCAAGACAGCCGGGCATCACCGGGTCGCCCTGAAAGTGACATTCAAAGAACCATAAATCCGGGGTGATATCCAGTTCAGCAACAATATGCCCTTTGTCGTAGGCACCGCCCTCTTCGGAAATATTAATAATGCGATCCATCATCAGCATTGGTGGTAAAGGCAGCTGTGCATTGCCTTCACCAAATAATTCACCGCGACCACATGCCAGGATTTCTTCCCGGTTATAACTACTTTTCTTTTCAAACATAATTTATCTCAAAATTATTACAATTTTGCCATTGTACGGAAAAACCGTGAATGACATTCAATATTATCTCTATCCCTGGGCATTTAAGTCGCAGATAACCGCGCTCGCGGCCAATACATCCATCGCTAAAACGGTGGTACAGGGGAAACCCGGCCCGCCGGCTTCCACAGCGCGGGTATTTTACCTTTGTCACCCTGATAAAACAAAGCGCAAACCGGCAAATCAGCCCTTATCACGGTGAAAACCGCGTTCCGAGGCCTGAATAAAGCCCAGCAGGTGCTCAGCCAGCTCGTTATCCAGTGCCGAGAGTTGTTCCAGGCGCTGTTCCAGCCTGCTTTCGTTGTTAAAAATCAACTGGTAAGCCTGTTTCAGTACCCGCAAATCGGCTGCTCTGTAGCCGGCACGACGGAGTCCCACCTTGTTGAGGCCACTGATGCTGGCCGGGTTACCATCGGCCATCATGTACGGCAATACATCCCGGGTAATCTTGGCATTACCACCAAGCATGGCCAGCGAGCCAATATGCACGAACTGGTGCACCATTACCCCGCCGGAGATAAAGGCCCGATCCTCGACCGTGACAAAGCCACCCAGCCCGGAGCTGGGAGCGATAATGACATTATTTTCCAGTACACAGTCATGACCAATATGCACCTGGGTCATCAGGTAATTTTCATTGCCCAGCCGGGTGGCGGCATTTTCCTGGCTGGCGCGGTGAATGGTGACAAATTCCCGCAGGGTATTGCCATTGCCGATTTCCAGTGTCGATGGTGTGGCCGGGTCGAAACCCAGATCCTGCGGCAGGCCGCCAAGTACCACGTTTTCATGCAGGGTATTGTTATCACCGAGACGAGTGCCGGATTTCAGTACCGTGCCGGTATGCAGGACATTATTATTCCCCAGTTCGACATCATCTTCGATAACGACAAAAGCACCTATGTGGTTATTCGTGCCCAGTGAAGCCCGCTCTGAGACCAGTGCCTGCGGATGAATGGTGTTGCTCACTTACCTTTCTCCAGTTTCTTTTCTTTTTCCCGCTTTAGCTGATAGCCGCGCGGCCGAATCGCCACGGTATTGACCACCTTACTACATTGCACACCATCTTTGCGATAAAAGCCATACTCAAAACTCGGCGTACTGCGGCCTTTTACTTCCAGATCGCGCCGAATCTGTGCCTCGGTCTCTGCCGGCATCTCAAAACGCAGTTCCAGATCCGAGCTGCCTTCATGCATAAAGTCG
>JALUTJ010000007.1 GCA_027057985.1 Chromatiales bacterium | reverse complement strand
CTGGGTATCGAGGCACCTGAACGGGCTCAGTATATCCGCGTTATGTTTGATGAAATTACCCGTATTCTTAACCACCTGATGTGGCTGGGGACACATGCGCTCGACGTCGGGGCCATGAGTATGTTCCTGTATTGCTTCCGCGAGCGTGAAGATCTAATGGATATGTACGAAGCGGTCTCGGGTGCACGCATGCATGCAGCTTATTATCGTCCTGGTGGTGTTTATCGCGACCTGCCGGATCGTATGCCACGCTTTGAAAAATCAAAATACATCGATGATAACAAGGTCCGCTTACTCAATGAAAACCGTGAAGGTTCTTTACTCGATTTTATCGAGGACTTCACCAGTCGTTTCCCTGCTTATGTGGATGAATACGAAACCCTGCTGACCGATAACCGCATCTGGAAGCAGCGTACCGTCGATATTGGTATCGTCACGCCAGAGCGGGCGATGCAGCTGGGCTTCACCGGGCCAATGATTCGCGGTTCCGGCATCGAATGGGATTTACGTAAGAAACAGCCTTATGAAGTGTACGACCGGCTGGACTTCGATATTCCCGTGGGCGTGAACGGTGACTGTTATGACCGTTACCTGGTTCGGGTTGAAGAAATGCGCCAGTCCAACCGCATTATCAAGCAGTGTATTCAATGGTTACGTGAAAATCCCGGCCCGGTGATGCTGGAGGATCACAAGATTACACCACCATCGCGTGAACACATGAAAGGGGATATGGAATCACTGATCCATCACTTCAAGCAGTTTACCGAGGGTTATACCATTCCAGAAGGTGAAGCCTATGCCGCGGTGGAACATCCTAAGGGTGAGTTTGGTGTTTATATTATTTCCGATGGGGCCAACAAGCCTTATCGTTTAAAAATTCGTGCGCCGGGCTTTGCTCATCTGTCAGCGATGGATGAAATGACCTGTGGACACATGATATCAGACGTGGTTGCCGTTATCGGTACCATGGATGTTGTATTCGGAGAAATCGATCGATGATTGGTGCCAGGAAGAAAGATGAGAGCAAGCTGCACCTGTTAACAGATGCAACGCGCGAGGAAATTGATCACTGGATTAAAAAATATCCTGCAGATCAGAAACAGTCAGCAGTGATGTCAGCATTGCGCCTGGCCCAGGATCAGAACCGTGGCTTCCTCACCGAGGAGCTGATGGATGCGGTTGCCGAGTATCTGGATATGCCGCCGATTGCGGTTTACGAAGTGGCCACCTTTTATTCCATGTATGAACTGGAGCCGGTGGGTAAGCACAAGATCTGTGTCTGCACCAATATCTCCTGCATGCTTTGCGGATCCGATACCGTGGCGGGACACCTGCAGAAGAAGCTGGGTATTGGCTTTGGTGAAACCACGGTAGATGGTCGCTTTACCCTGAAAGAAGTGGAATGCCTTGGTGCCTGTGTCAATGCACCAGTAATGCAGATCGGTGACCGGTATTATGAAAATCTGGACGAAGAAAAAATCGACCAGGTACTCGATTCGCTGGATTAACCAGCAGAAAAATTTTATCAAGAGGTTGGAGTCAACCAATGGCGAATGAAGTCTGTTTTCGGACCCTGCACATGGACAAACCCTGGACACTCGAGAGCTATCTCAGTGTGGGTGGCTATGAGCAGCTGAAAAAAATTCTCAAGGAAAAAATTCCGCCAGAACAGATCATCGAAGAACTGAAAACCTCGGCCCTGCGTGGCCGTGGCGGTGCCGGTTTCCCGACCGGACTGAAGTGGAGCTTTATGCCGCGTACGGCAGAAGGGCAGAAGTATATCGTCTGTAATTCGGATGAAGGTGAACCCGGCACCTGTAAAGACCGTGATATTTTACGTTACAACCCGCACCAGTTGATCGAAGGTATGATCATTGCCGGTTACTGTATCGGTGCCTCGAAAGGGTATAACTATATTCGTGGTGAATTCTGGGAACCCTACGAGCGTTTTGAGGGCGCGCTCGAAGAAGCCTACAAGGCCGGTTTTCTTGGTAATGATATTCAGGGCTCCGGTTTCAGTTTTGATCTCTATGCTCATCTTGGTGCCGGTGCCTATATCTGTGGTGAAGAAACTGCATTACTGGAATCC
>JALUTJ010000006.1 GCA_027057985.1 Chromatiales bacterium | reverse complement strand
GGAGCAAAACGGCTATTTCAAGCCTGCCGGTGGTGATAATGCCTTCTGCATGATGATTCCACCACCCAATGTGACCGGCAGCCTGCACATGGGGCATGGTTTCAATAACACGGTGATGGATACACTAGCGCGCTATCACCGCATGAAGGGAGATAACACCCTGTGGCAACCGGGTACCGATCACGCCGGGATTGCAACACAGATGGTGGTGGAACGCCAGCTCAATGCCGAAAACCTGACTCGCCACGACCTGGGGCGTGAGGCCTTTATCGATCGTATCTGGAAATGGAAAAAAGAATCCGGTGGTAATATCACGCGCCAGTTACGCCGACTGGGCTCTTCTCTGGACTGGTCACGGGAACGCTTTACTATGGACGAGGGCCTGTCCGAAGCCGTTCAGGAAGTCTTTGTCCGTCTTTACGAAGAAAATTTAATCTACCGCGGTAAGCGCCTGGTGAACTGGGATCCGGTACTGCATACCGCAGTGTCCGACCTGGAAGTTATCTCTGAGGAAGAGAATGGCCATCTCTGGCACATGCGCTACCCGCTGACCGATGGCTCTGGTCATCTGGTTGTCGCCACCACCCGCCCTGAAACCATGCTCGGTGACGCTGCCGTGGCAGTGCACCCCGATGATGATCGTTACAAGGCGATGATCGGCAAGACCATTACCCTGCCGCTGGTCGGTCGTGAAATTCCAGTCATTGCCGATGACTATGTCGATATGGAGTTTGGAACCGGATGTGTAAAAATCACACCGGCGCATGACTTTAACGATTACGAGATGGGCAAGCGTCATGATCTGCCCATGTACAACATCCTTACGGTCGATGCCTGCATCAATGATGAAGCCCCGGAAAAATATCGCGGGCTGGATCGATACGAAGCACGCAAACAGATCATCGCCGACCTTGAAGCACTCGATCTAATGGAGAAAATCGAGCCGCACAAGTTAATGGTGCCACGCGGCGATCGTTCCGGTGCCGTAGTAGAACCATTCCTGACCGATCAGTGGTTCGTCAAGATTGAAGAGCTGGCAAAGCCCGCGATTGAAGCGGTTGAGAATGGCAGTATTCGTTTTATCCCGGATAACTGGAAAAATACCTACTTTGAATGGATGCGCAATATTCAGGACTGGTGTATCAGTCGCCAGATATGGTGGGGTCACCGTATCCCGGCCTGGTTCGATGATGAAGGTAATTACTACGTAGGCCGAAATGAAGCAGAGGTACGTGAAAAGCACCAGCTCGGTGACAGGCCATTACGCCAGGATGAGGATGTTCTCGATACCTGGTTCTCCTCGGCGCTGTGGCCTTTTTCTACCCTCGGCTGGCCGGCAAAAAATGATATCGATATAAAGACCCTGGAAACATTCTATCCCACCAGTGTACTGGTCACCGGCTTTGATATTATTTTCTTCTGGGTTGCACGTATGATCATGATGGGACTCAAGTTCATGGGTGATGTGCCATTCCGTGAAATCTATATTCACGGCCTGGTACGCGATTCTCATGGTCAGAAGATGTCGAAGTCAAAGGGTAACGTACTGGATCCGATTGATCTTATCGATGGTATCGAACTTGAACCCCTGGTACAAAAGCGTACCACCGGCCTGATGAATCCAAAAGATGCACCGAAGATCGAAAAGCAGACGCGCAAGGACTTCCCCGATGGCATCCCGGCTTTTGGTACCGATGCCCTGCGCTTTACCTTTGCCTCACTTGCCTCGACTGGTCGTGATATTAATTTCGATATGGGGCGTATCGAGGGTTACCGTAACTTCTGTAACAAGCTCTGGAATGCAGCTCGCTATGTCCTGATGAACACAGAAGATCAGGACTGCGGTCAGGATGGTGGCGAAATGGCGTTTACCGCTGCCGACAAGTGGATTAACAGTCATCTGCAACAGACGATTGAAGCCGCAGAGAAAGCCATACAGGGTTACCGCCTGGATCACATGGCACATAGCATTTATGAATTCACCTGGAATGAATACTGTGACTGGTATCTTGAACTTTCCAAGACCGTTCTCTTCGATGATAACGCCAGTGAAGCGCTGAAACGCGGCACACGCTATACCCTGGTACAGG
>JALUTJ010000005.1 GCA_027057985.1 Chromatiales bacterium | reverse complement strand
CCTGACCAAACTGGTACGCAATAACACCCACCTGCGCAATGACTGGTTACTGGCCGAGGCGGAATACCTGGTGCAACTGGCTAATTACCGCCTGCTGCTGGAAAAAGATATCGTCACCGCGCAGGTTGCACTCAAGGCCGCCGATACCCGCCTGGCCGAGGTGGCCGATCCGGCCCTGCTCCCGGTACGTAAAATTCTCGCGCGTGATATTCAGTCGCTGGGCAATATCACCCCGGTGGACCTGGCCGGGCTTTCGGTTACGTTAAGCGCACTGAGTGAGAATATTCGCAAGCTGCCACTACGTACCCCGGACCCACAAACAAGAAAACTGCAACAGGCAGAGCAACAAAGCAGTAAGCGCAAACTCGATTCTCTAACCGAACTGCCTGCTGCAATCTGGCAGGACATTAAAAACCTGATCGTGATTCGTCATCACGATAAACCTCTGCAGCCCCTGCTGGCACCGGATCAGCATTTCTTCCTGGTGCAGAACCTGGCATTGCAGGTCGAGCAGGCACGACTGGCCCTGCTCAATGGCCAGAACACCGTTTACCAGGAACGACTCGAGACGATTAAAAAGTGGATCAATGACTACTTCGATACCAGCCACAATATTACTCGTAATATGCTGTCGAATATCGAAGCATTACAGAAAGTCGATATCGATCCACCGTTACCGGATATCTCATCGACCTATGCTGCAATAAAGCAATATCGTTTACGTGGCAGACAGGTCAGCAGTAAAAACAGCAAGGCTGAATAAACATGAAGTACCTGTTTAGTTTTCTTGCCATTATCCTGATTGCCGTTATCGCCGGTCTGCTGGCTTATGATGATTCTGGCTATGTGCTGTTTGGTCGTGGTCACACCACCATGGAAATGAGCCTGTCCCTGTTCCTGGTTCTGCTGCTGCTCAGTTACCTGCTGGGCTACCTGCTGGTTCGTTTTCTCATTGGCAGCTGGAATATGCCACACAACCTTCGCGGCTGGCGCAGTCACCGGCAAATGGACAAGGCACGCAAGTCTTCACTGCAGGGACTGATCCAGCTTTCACAGGGGCAATGGAAAAAAGCCGAAAAACTGCTGACCCGGGGTATTAAAAATTCTGATCTGCCCCTGCTGAACTACCTTTCTGCCGCCAGGGCAGCACAGAAACAGAATGCGCCGGATCGTCGTGATCACTACCTGGCCCTGGCACACCAGAGCATGCCGGAAGCTGACTTCTCGGTTAAGCTGACCCAGGCCGAACTGCAGTTTGCCCATGGTCAGTATGAACAGGCACTGGCAACACTGGTTCATCTGCATAGCCTGCAACCGAAGCATCCTCATATCATGGTGCTGCTAACCCAGCTCTACCAGGAACTCAAAAGCTGGCCGGATCTGAAAAAACTGTTACCCGAACTGTATAAACATAAGGTTTTTGACCATAACAGGTTACTGCAGATTGAAAAACAGACTTATACCGCACTGTTTCAGCAGCAAGACTGGAAAGGCCGGGAAGCCGAGCTGGATCAACTCTGGCATGAACTCTCCCGTGAACTGAAAAAAGATCCTGAACTGATTCGACTTTATAGTCAGCGTCTAATCGAACTGGAAAAACAGGATGAAGCCGAGGCCCTGCTACGTCATGCCATTCGTCATGCCTGGCAGCCGGTACTGGTACATCTGTATGGCAAGGTCAAATCTTCTCACCCTGACAAGCAGCTCAGCTTTGCTGAATCGCTTTCTAAAGATCATGATAATAATCCGGTGTTATTACTGACACTGGGACGTCTGTGCATGGCGAACGATCTCTGGGGCAAGGCACGCGCCTACCTGGAGGCCAGCGTTGGTAACCGGCCCATGTCGGAAAGCTACAAGGAACTGGGCCTGTTAATGGAATACCTGAATGAACCGGCACTGGCAGCAGAGTACTTTAAAAAGGGATTGTTCCTTTGCAAGGATGAAACAGTTAACGAATCGTAGCCAGAAAATTAACGCAAAAGACACAAAGAGCGCAAAGTACTTTTTCTTGCAGGCAACAGGATATTTTGCAGCAAAACGTTATGAGCGACCGTCGATTTCAGGGATGAAATCGTCGAGCGGCCAGGGATGGCGCATAGCGTGTCGCGAATAACGTTTTGCGAGAAAAATATCCGGTGATATTTTTATATTGTCAGATTAAAGTCTGGCCTACAAAAAAGCCACCGCATATTTCCTGGTGTTAAATACTCTATTTCTGAAACTCAAATGCATCCGAATAATAATAATCCAGATCAAGATTGTTTTTTACAAACTCATCTTTACCGCTATAAACCATGGCCGGTGGACCCGAGGCATAAATTTCATAATCACTTAAATCCGGGTAATCCTGCATAATCGCTTCGTGCACATAGCCAGTACGCCCTGTCCAGTTATCTTCTGGTGCAGGTTGCGAAAGCACCGGGGTATAACGAATCAACGGGTTCTGTTTTGTCCATGACTCGGCAAGCTCATGCATATACAGATCTTCTTTTGCCCAAGCCCCCCAGTAAAGATGAATCGGTCGTTCCATGCCGATCTCCAGCGCATGCTCGATCATGCCTTTCACCGGGGCAAAGCCGGTACTGCCGGCCATGAGGATAATCGGGCGTGTGGATTCCTCGCGCAGGTAGAAGTTACCCAGTGGCCCCTCGATGCGTAGCATATCTTTTTCCTGCATCTGCTCGAAGACTTCACTGGTAAACCAGCCACCAGGAACATGACGAATATGTAACTCGATAAACTCGTCATTATGCGGGGCATTGGCAATCGAAAAGCTGCGGTGCTTGCCATTTTCCAGCAGGAAGCTGATGTACTGCCCGGCGAAAAACTGCATGCGCTCGGTTTTGGGTAATGCCAGCTTCATCAATACCACGTCATGATTGAGCTGGATTTTTTCATGTACCCGACACGGCAGAACTTTTACTTCGATCTCGGTGTCACTCTGCAACTCGTGACTCTGCAGCACCAGATCGGATTTGGCCACGGCCATGCACAGCAGGGCGAAACCGTTTTTCTGATCTTCGCGACCCAGGCCGGGTGGCAGGCCATCAGGATATTCGATGTCGCCCTGCAGAATTTTGCTTTTGCAGGCACCACAACCGCCGCCTCGACAGCCGTACGGCAACGCGATACCCTGCCGCAGGGCCGCATCGAGAATGTATTCGCCCTCATCGACCTGGAAAACATGGTCAGTGGACTCGATTTGAACTGAATAACTCATTAAAATACTCAACTTTTAAAACGGACGCAATTATCCCCTAATGCAGAAAAAAGATAAACCTTTTAGCGCCATTCTTATCATCGGTTGTGGCGATATTGGTCGCCGCGTCGCAAAAAACTGGCTTGAACAGGGCTATGACGTGCATGGCCTGGTGCGCTCGGCTGACTCTGCTGCACAACTCGAAATGAGTGGTATTCAGCCCCATCTTGTCGATCTCGACACAATCGAGCAGGACAAGCCTCCCTTGCCGCTTGAAAATGTACTGCTGTATTACTTTGCGCCACCACCTGCATCCGGTCAACTCGACACGCGCATGCAGCACTTTCTGGCCTACCTTGCCCGGCAACCTGTCCCGTCCCGGATCATTGCTATCAGCACTTCCGGGGTTTACGGTGATCAGCAGGGACAGCGGGTAACGGAACAGACCCCGCCCAATCCACAGGTCGATCGCGCCCGGCGGCGTTATGATGCCGAGCAACAGTTGCAACGCTACAGCCAGCAATATCAGGTCGGCCTTACTCTCCTGCGCGTGGGCGGTATCTATGGCCCGGGCCGTCTACCTCTGAAACGGCTTCGCGACCAGGTACCGATGCTATACGAACACCTTGCGCCACAGACCAATCGTATCCATGCCGACGACCTTACCCGGGTCTGCGTGGCCGCAGCCAGGCCTGAAGCTGCAGGTGAAATCTATAATGTCAGCGATGGTTGTGATAGCAATATGACCGAGTACTTCAATACCATTGCCGACTACTTTGATCTACCACGACCACCGCTGGTGGACTGGGAAGAAGCAGAACAGCGTATCAGTAAGGGTATGTTGTCTTACCTTAAGGAATCACGCCGTATGGATAACAGCAAGATGATAAATCAGCTTGGGGTGCGCCTTCAGTATCCTGATCTAAAAACCGGGCTTGCCAGTCTGCGTCGTCAGACTGAAGTATGACCTACCACAAGCCATAATTTTTTTCACTGCAAAGACACAAACAGCTACGTCTCAGTGGTGAAATTTATTCTCCATTCAGTAATGTGGCGGTGGTGGTTCCTTTTCACCACTGACGCCACTGTTTTCTGCAAGGCTGATCATGCGCTGCTCGAGAATCTGAATCTGCTGACGTAGCTCATCGATCTGTTTTTGCTGATCCGTGATCACATCATTGAGTTCATTGATGGTCTGATCCTGAAATGCAAGCTGGCTTTGCAGATCGATGATTCGGTTTTCCATTTAACTGGCCTGTTTTTTTTCACGTCGATCACGCACGGCATCTGCCAGTATGTGTAGCACATCCACGCTGTCATCCCAGTTAATGCAGGCATCGGTAATGCTCTGGCCATAGACCAGTTCCTTACCTTCAACAATGTCCTGACGACCAGCAACAAGGTTGCTTTCGATCATTACACCCATGATGTTTTCATTACCAGCGGCAACCTGTTGTGCAACATCACGTGCTACATCGATCTGGCGCTGATGCTCTTTACGGCTGTTGGCATGACTACAGTCAATCATCAGGCGTTGCTGTACCCCGGCGGCTTTGAGTTCTGCAACCGCTTTTGCTACATGCGCTGCATCATAGTTAGGTTCTTTACCACCACGCAGAATAATATGGCAATCATCATTACCGGTAGTGGCAAAGATCGCCGAGTAACCTTTCTTGGTTAAGGAAAGAAAGTTATGCGGTCGACTGGCTGCACCAATGGCATCTATCGCCACCTTCAATGTTCCATCTGTACCATTTTTGAAACCCACCGGTGAAGACAGGCCCGAAGCCAGTTCACGGTGTACCTGGCTTTCGGTGGTACGTGCGCCAATCGCACCCCAGCTAATCAGATCCGCCACGTATTGAGGCGTGATCAGATCAAGAAACTCGGTTGCGGCCGGTACACCCATTTCATTCAGGTCTGCCAGCAGGCAACGTGCCAGGTGCAGCCCCTTGTTGATTTCATAACTTTCATCCAGGTTGGGATCATTGATCAGTCCTTTCCAGCCGACCGTGGTTCTTGGCTTTTCAAAGTAAACCCGCATTACGATAAGCAGATCATCGGCCAGTTCATGACGTAGATCTTTCAGGCGCGAGGCATACTCGCGTGCCGCCTCGGGATCGTGAATCGAGCACGGGCCGATAATCACCAGCATGCGATCATCCTTGCCATTAAGGATATTATGTATCGCGGTGCGGGTATCGAAAATCAGCTTACTGGCTGATTCTGAAATGGTGCAATCTTCATGTAACTGCTCTGGCGATATTACCTCTTTCATCGCGGTAATACGCAGGTCATCCGTCTTGTACTGCATGCTCATAATCTGAATCTTATTTTAAATGTTTAGTGGTTATCCGGCTTTACTTCGTGCGCAACCACACCGAAGCTAAACAATATGGCCAGAATGACGATAAAACTGCGAAAAGCAGGCTTTACTGGCATAAAAAACCCCTAAACTGGTGAAAATTTATACGATTTTAATAAAAAAGTCGGTTATTTTACTCCAGCCAGCAAGAAAATGCCTTAAAAAAGGCCTGTTTAAGCCAAAACACGCGTAATAAGGGGAAAATGGGTTCAAAAAGCCTGAAATCAGGCCGCAAGCACCAGGGTATGAATTTTGTCGAGAAACTGGTGTTCATTGATGGGCTTGGAGAAGAAGCCACTTAGGCCAAAAGAAGCCGCGTTATCAGGGGTGATACGCTCACTGTAGCCGGTAATCAGCAGTACTGGCACATCTGGACGGATTTTCATCATATCCTGCGCCATTTCTACCCCGGTCAGCCCCGGCATCACCTGGTCGGTAATGACCAGCTCGAATTCATCAGGGTTTTCCCTGAAGTAATCACGGGCGGCAAGCGGGTCATTCATTACAGTAACATCAAAGCCTTCAGCTTCGAGTAGTGCAGCCACATATTCAGATACCAGCTCGTCATCATCGACAACAAGTATTTTATGTGTTTCAAGTTGCTGTACAACCACGTCAGATTACCTGTATTACTTCTTTATAATAGTGACAACTTTTTCTGTTACTGTTTTTTCGATGATTAATTCTATACCAAAATTTCCAGATCGTCGCCCATTGAAATGTTAAATTTACACTGTTTACCTTGTGTAACAATTACCTGAGTAAAATGAAAATATATTTCAATCTTCAATCTTTACAGGTAAGTAACCGATCACTTTTAATAAAGGCTTTTAATAATCTTATTGATGTTTTTTAATCCGCTGTTTCTTCTTGCTTTTTCTTTTACCAGCTTTATAACGTTGCGTTTCATTGGTGTGTTTGGTAACAAATGGTTTACCCTTACGTGTTTTCCCTGTCCTGTCATTATCCAATGTCCCTCTGGGCTGAAAGGAAGGAATCAGGTGGCGTTTACCATTACCGATTAAATCTGCCCGCCCCATACGTTTAAGGGCTTCACGTAGCAAGGGCCAGTTACGTGGATCATGATAACGCAGGAAAGCCTTATGCAAACGCCTTACTTTCAGGTTCCTCGCCACTGTCATTGCTTCACTATCACGCCGGACACGTTTCAGGGTATTCAGGCCGGTGTAATACATGGCGCTGGCGGTGGCCATGGGTGAAGGCAGGAAGGTCTGCACCTGGTCGGCACGAAAGCCGTTTTTCTTTAACCAGATGGCAAGGTTCATCATGTCTTCATCGGTAGTACCGGGATGGGCGGCGATAAAATAGGGAATCAGGTATTGTTCCTTGCC
>JALUTJ010000004.1 GCA_027057985.1 Chromatiales bacterium | reverse complement strand
CCAGTTACGGGCAGAGTTTACCGTTTTCAGGGCAGGCGATTCCACGTATAATATTGCCAATGCATACAATAATTTTTACAGCATCGTACACTTCGTAACACTCATGTACCTTACCCGGTAAATAGAACTGACTTCGGGAATTTTCAGGAGAAAAGATTGAATTCCATATCGAATAAACAGCATCGTGTGCTGTCTGGTATGCGCCCAACGGGTGCCCTGCATCTTGGCCATTATCATGGTGTATTGAAAAACTGGATCAAGCTCCAGCATGAATACGAGTGTTACTTTTTCGTTGCCGACTGGCACGCCCTGACCACGCACTACGAGGATTCACAGATCATCCAGGACAGCGTCTGGGATATGGTCATCGACTGGCTTGCCGTAGGTGTCAACCCGGGCTCTGCAACCCTGTTTATTCAGTCCCGCGTACCGGAACATGCCGAGTTACACCTGTTGCTGTCAATGATGACGCCCCTTTCCTGGCTGGAGCGGGTACCCAGCTACAAGGACCAGCAACTCAAGCTGAAAGAACGCGATCTCAGTACCTATGGTTTTCTGGGTTACCCGTTACTACAAAGTGCCGATATTCTGATGTACAAGGCCGGCCTGGTACCGGTCGGTGAAGACCAGGTTGCCCATGTTGAACTGACCCGCGAAGTGGCGCGCCGTTTTAACCATCTCTATGGCCGTGAACCCGGTTTTGAGCAGCGCGCTGAGGAAGCGGTGAAGAAGATGGGTAAGAAAAATGCCAAACTTTACAATAACCTGCGAAAGGCCTACCAGGAACAGGGCGATGCTGAGGCACTGGATAAAGCCAGGGCGCTGCTCGAAACGCAGCAGAATATCACCCTCGGTGACAAGGAACGGCTGTTCGGGTATCTTGAAGGCGGTGGCCGTATTATCCTGCCTGAACCAGAATCATTGCTGACCCCGGCCTCGAAAATGCCCGGCCTGGATGGACAGAAAATGTCCAAATCCTATGGCAATATTATTTCCCTGCGTGAAGATCCCGACCAGGTGGAGAAAAAACTGCGTACCATGCCAACCGATCCGGCGCGGGTTCGCAAAACTGACCCCGGCACCCCGGAAAAATGCCCTGTGTGGAATTTGCATCAGGTATACTCGGATGAAGAAACCTGCCACTGGGTACAGGAAGGCTGTCGCAGCGCCGGTATTGGTTGTATCGAGTGCAAGGGGCCGATAATTGACGCGGTACGCAAGGAACTGGAGCCGATTCATCAGCGGGCCCAGGAATTTGAAGCTGATCATGAGCAGGTTCGTAATATTATTAATGAAGGCAGTGAGCGTGCGCGTGACGTGGCGAAACAGACCATTACCGAGGTCCGCCAGGTCATGGGGCTGGATTACAGTTAAGCCAACAGGATAAAAAGACGTGGAAACAACCGAGAACGGACAACCCGAACAACAGGAAATGCCCTTTGCCGTGGTGCAGGGTAACCCGCTGACCGTTGTTCCCAAGGATCTTTATATCCCCCCCGATGCGCTGGAAATTTTCCTCGCCGAATCCTTTGAGGGGCCGCTGGATTTGCTGCTGTATCTTATCAAGCGCCAGAATCTCGATATCCTGGATATCCCGGTGGCTGAAATCACCGAGCAGTACATGGAATACATCGCCCTGATGAAGGATATGCGCTGGGAACTGGCAGCCGAGTACCTGTTAATGGCCGCGATGCTGGCCGAGATCAAATCACGCATGTTGTTACCACGCCCTGAATCCAGCGAAGAGGACGAGGGTGATCCCCGTGCCGAACTGGTACGCCGTTTACAGGAATATGAGCGCTTTAAAAAAGCCGCCGAAGACATTGATTACCTGCCTCGACTGGAACGTGATATTCATGTTGCCGAGGTACAGGGGCCAGATTTGAAAGTGGTACGTAAGCCACCCGAAGTTGATCTCAAAGATATACTGACCGCATTCAAGGACATTATGCAACGAGCCAGTCTTTACGAACATCACCAGATTGAAATGGAGCCTTTATCGGTTCGTGAACGCATGTCACTGGTGCTGGAGAAACTCGACGGGGACAGTTTTACCGACTTTGGCGATCTCTTTACCGTGGAAGAAGGGCGTAGTGGTG
>JALUTJ010000003.1 GCA_027057985.1 Chromatiales bacterium | reverse complement strand
GGCTATCGGGATGATTATTAAGCCGTTGTATCATGTCACAGAGTGATCATCGCGTCAGTTTACAGCCAGCATTTATACTACATGGGCGAAATTACCGGGATAGTAGCCGCTTGCTGGATGTTTTCTCTCAGGACTTTGGACGTGTGAGCCTGGTAGCAAAAGGGGTACGCTCGGCCCGCTCAAAGCTACAGGGGTTACTAATTCCTTTTACTCCATTGCTGATCTCATGGTCAGGTAAAGGTGAAGTGCAGACACTAACCGGTGCCGAGATGGTTAAAAGCAGTATTCAGCTCGGACGGCGGCAGTTGATGAGTGGCTACTACATGAATGAGCTGGTGCAACGCCTGACCACAGCACACGATCCGCACCCGGAGTTATATAATATTTATGAAACAGCACTGAAACAGTTTGCCGCTGAAGATGATGAGCTGGTATTAAGGCGCTTTGAAAAGCATCTGCTTGCCAGTCTCGGTTATGCCCTGAACCTGCAGACCGAGGCTGAAAATGGGGCAGCAGTTGAAGCCTGCGAACAGTATTATTATGATGTTGAGTCAGGCCCGGTTCGGGTACAGGCGGGGAATGATAGCGAAATGTTTACCGTTTCCGGTCAGACCCTGCTCGATATGGAAAACGAGTATTTCTCCGGAAATGATACCCGACGTCAGGCAAAACAGTTGATGCGTATTATCATGGCCCATTACCTGGGAGATAAACCTCTTAAAACACGCAGCCTGCACTGGTACCGAACGCTATAATTCTGTAACAGCAATTTAAATTTAAAAGTGAAAGATAATGTAATGAATAATCACAATGCTATCCTGCTTGGTGTCAATATCGATCATGTTGCCACGCTAAGACAATCACGCGGTACACGCTACCCCGAGCCGGTGCAGGCTGCACTCGTTGCCGAGCAGGCCGGTGCCGATGCCATCACCCTGCATCTACGTGAAGATCGGCGGCATATACAGGAACGTGATGTCGAACTATTCAAACAGGTTTTACAGACAAGGATGAACCTGGAGATGGCCGTCACCGATGAAATGCTGGAATTTGCAGAAAATATCTGTCCCGAAGATGTCTGCCTGGTACCGGAAAAACGTGAAGAACTAACCACCGAAGGTGGACTGGATGTGGCCGGGCAAATGCTGAAAATGAAAGAAGCCTGTTCTCGTCTTGCAGACAGAAATATTCGTGTTTCACTTTTTATCGATGCAGATAAAAAACAGATTGAAGCAGCTGCAGAGTGTGGAGCGCCAGTTATCGAGATTCATACCGGACATTTTGCCGATGCTGAGAATCCCTGGGACAGGGAAAAAGAATACCAGCGTATTATTGAAGCAGTGGAGTTTGCGGACACGGCCGGCCTGCATGTGAATGCCGGGCATGGTCTGCATTATCATAACGTGCAGGATATTGCCGTTATCAAAGCCATTCGTGAACTCAATATTGGCCACGCTATTATTGCGCAGAGTATCTTTACCGGGCTGGATGCCGCGGTGAAGGAAATGAAAGCGCTGATGCAGGCGGTACGCTAGACAATGATCTTTGGTATTGGTACAGACCTGGTAAAGATTGAAAGGATGCAGACCAGTCTCGATAAGTATGGTGATCGTTTTGCCCGCCGTATTCTTACCGATAAAGAGTACGTCGAGTTTGAAAATCGGGGTGCTAAAGCGGCATTTTTAGCCAAGCGTTTTGCTGCCAAGGAAGCGACCGCCAAGGCAATGGGAACCGGCTTTAGCCAGGGACTTTCCCTGCGGCATATTGGCATCGATAATAATGAACAGGGTCGTCCATCACTCTATTTTAGCGGCGTGGCGGATGCTTTTATACAGAAAGAGAAAATCACTGCAGCACATCTGAGTCTGGCGGATGAAAAGGATTATGCACTGGCTTTTGTAACGCTGGTTCGTTAAAGCTGTTTTTATTTTGCTCAGGAAGATGCGTAGGCAGTCCAGTCATCTTCGACCAGAGCAGGGCCTTTTTCGATGAGTTGTTTGATTTCATGGAGTACAGCCTGTACCCGGTTTTCCAGCTCATTGTAGTTCTTGCTGCGTAACTGGTCTTCCAGTACCCCGGTATGTTCCCGTAGCTTTGGCACAATACAGTAGGCCGTGGCACCGTAGAGCTTGTGCACGTGTTCTTCCAGCGCTCCCATATCATTATCGTGAAAACTGTTTTCAATCAGTTCAAGCCGGCTGTCCAGATCCTCAAGTAACATGGTAAAAAGATCCCGTGCCAGACCAACATTACCGTTGGCGGCCTGTATCGATTGTGAAATATCCAGTATTTTTGTCATTGATATGGGTTACCTGTTAAAGGTGACAGTGGTGACAAATTGAAGAAAGCTTTTATCCACATTACAGCTAAATTATTATAAAATAAGTATTATTTTACTGTTTTACCCCGTTGCCGGGGGTGCTGACCGAGTAATTAAAATGAATTCTAGCAAGACTAAGGCGAATACTGAATACCCGACCATCGAATCTTTTGTGGGTAACACACCGCTGGTACGCCTGCAAAGGCTGCCGGGCGAGACCTCGAATACCATCCTGGTCAAACTTGAGGGTAATAATCCTGCCGGTTCGGTGAAAGATCGCCCGGCACTGAGCATGATTCAGCATGCCGAGGCGCGTGGTGAAATTCATCCGGGTGATACCCTGATCGAGGCGACCAGTGGCAATACCGGTATTGCCCTGGCAATGGTGGCAGCCATTAAGGGTTATCGTATGGTGCTGATTATGCCGGACAATATGAGCCAGGAACGCCGCGCCTCGATGCGCAGCTATGGCGCCGAGCTGGTGCTGGTTTCACAGGAAGAGGGTATGGAAGGGGCTCGTGATCTTGCTCTGCAAATGCAGGCCGAAGGCAAGGGCAAGGTGCTGGATCAGTTTTCCAATCCGGATAATCCCTGTGCGCATTATGAAGGCACAGGGCCTGAAATCTGGCGTGATACTCACGGTAAGATTACACACTTTGTCAGTGCCATGGGAACAACAGGCACCATTATGGGAACATCCCGTTATCTCAAGGAACAGAACCCGGATATCCAGATCGTGGGGGTTCAGCCGGAAGAAGGGGCTTCTATTCCCGGTATTCGTCGCTGGCCAGAGGAATACCTGCCCAAAATTTTTGATGCCAGCCGTGTCGATATGACCATCGACATGGGGCAGGAAGAAGCCGAGCAAACCACGCTGAGACTTGCCACCGAAGAAGGGATCTTCTGCGGTATCTCATCTGGTGGTGCGGTAGCGGCTGCATTACGGCTTTCACAGCAGGTAGAGAATGCCGTAATTGTTTCCATTATCTGTGACCGGGGCGATCGTTATCTCTCCACCAATGTCTTTCCTTCTTAGTCCAGGATAAAAGAATCCATGCGTAGAAAACAAAAGCCATTGCAGGAACATGAAGCAGTGGTTGAATCCTTAACCCATGATGGCAAGGGTGTCTGTCGGGTCGATGGTAAAGCGATTTTTGTCAGTGGTACTTTGCCGGGTGAGCGTGTCCGTTTTTCTTTTCGACCGCAAAAAAGAAAATATGATGAAGGCCAGCTTATCGAAGTGATTGAAGCCTCGCCGGATCGTATCGAGCCAGAATGCCAGCATTACGGGCTTTGTGGTGGTTGCAGTTTTATGCACCTTGATAGTGAAAAACAACTGGCAGAAAAACAGAAAGTTTTACTCGATGGGCTGGAACATATTGGCAAGGTTTCT
The DNA here is from genome assembly GCA_027057985.1 of Chromatiales bacterium. Lineage (GTDB taxonomy): Bacteria > Pseudomonadota > Gammaproteobacteria > UBA6429 > Thiohalophilaceae > JAGLTQ01. The sequence goes on along the minus strand of JALUTJ010000003.1, from coordinate 3,233 downwards.
GCCAGTGAAATTTTACCACCTTTAACCACGGAACCATGGGCTTATCGGCGTAAGGCACGTCTCGGTGTCAAGTATGTCTTTAAGAAAGAAAAAGTCCTTGTCGGCTTTCGAGAAAAAAACAGTCCTTATCTTGCCGACCTGACACGCTGCGAAGTATTGCATCCGGCGGCCGGCCTGCGGCTTACTGAATTTTCAGATCTTATTCGTGGTTTAAGTGTCTATGACAAGATTGCGCAAATCGAAGTTGCCATTACCGATGATATCAGTGCTTTTGTTTTCCGTAACCTTGCGGAACTGAGTGAGGAAGACAAACAGAAACTGATCGCCTATGCACAACAGAATGATATTGCCATTTACCTGCAGCCGAAGGGGCCGGATACGGTTACGCCACTCTACCCGGAAAACCCGCGCCTGTTTTACCGGCTGGATGAATATAATGTTGAGCTCGACTTTGAACCCACCGACTTTACCCAGGTGAACCAGGATATCAATCCACGAATGGTGGCACTGGCACTGGAGTTACTTGAACTGGATAAAAATGATCATGTACTTGAGCTGTTTTGTGGCCTGGGTAATTTTACTTTACCAATGGCACGAACCGCAGCCCAGGTTACCGGGGTTGAAGGCGATGCCGAGCTGATTGCCCGCGCCAGGCAGAATGCACAGCGTAACAATATTACAAACACCGATCTGCATGTTGCCAACCTGATGGAAGATGTTTCAGGTGCATCCTGGTTAAAAGCTGACTATAACAGGCTATTGCTGGACCCACCACGTAGCGGGGCAAAAGAAATTCTGCCATTGATTGCAAAGATGGATATTCCTCGTATTGTTTATGTTTCCTGTAACCCGTCTACCCTGGCGCGTGATGCGGGTACTCTTGTCAATGAAATGGGTTATACACTGGAAAAGGCTGGGGTTATGGATATGTTTCCACATACCGCGCATGTAGAATCTATCGCCCTGTTCACGAAGAAATAGCCATGGCAACTGAAATTGAACGCAAATTTTTATTAGCCAATGATAGCTGGCGAGAGCAGGCCGATGCTGGTATGGCCTACTGCCAGGGCTATCTGGTGGGCAGTCGACTGGCTTCGGTGCGGGTGCGTATTCAGGGTGAGCGGGCTTTCCTCAATATCAAGTCGGCTACCATCAGTATTACCCGGCAGGAATATGAATATGAAATCCCTGTTGCCGAGGCCAGGGAAATGCTCGATACCCTGTGCGAAAAGCCCCTGGTTGAAAAAACACGCTACCGGATTGCACAGGACAAACATACCTGGGAGATCGATGAATTCAGCGGAGAAAACCAGGGGCTTATTGTTGCCGAGATTGAACTGGACGATGAAAACGAGTCTTTTGAAAAACCGGCCTGGCTGGGACGGGAAGTATCCGATGATGTACGCTATTATAATGTGAACCTGGTTAAGCATCCGTATCGGGACTGGGCAGATAAAGCATGAATATCGAGCTCCCTGCTAAAGATGAGAAATGGATCGATGTTGCTGTGTCGGAACAACGTTTGCGCCTCATGCAGGGCGAACAGGAACTGGTTTCGTATGCGGTCTCAACGGCAAAAAACGGCACCGGGCAGCAAAACGGTAGCGAATGTACCCCGCTGGGCTGGCATCGGATTCGAGCCAGAATTGGTCAGGGTGCAGATGAGAACAGTGTCTTTGTGGGGCGACGATTTACTGGTGAGATATATTCGGACAAACTGGCCAGCCAGCACCCTGGTCGTGACTGGATCCTGACCCGTATTCTGTGGCTAAGTGGCCTGGAAAAAGGTAAAAACCGGGGTGGAGAAGTGGATACCATGCGCCGCTATATCTATATACACGGTTGCCCGGAGAGTGACTCTTTTGCCGCCCCGTCATCACATGGTTGTATCAAAATGCGCAATAAAGATATTATAACCCTGTTTGATGATATCGAGGCTGGAACCCGGGTCTATATTCATATTTAAATCAGGATAATATTATGCGCCTTACTTTGTTGATAGCATTTTTACTGGCAGGATTTGTTTTGCAGGCAGGTTGCAAAATAACCTTTAAACGTAAAAATATGCAGCAGGATAATGTTGTCGTAAATGAAAAGGGTGAAAAAGAAGAAATCCGCAGTGATCGTTTCAGCAGTAAGGATAAGAAAACGATTAGTAATTATTTTCAGCGTGAAGCACATAAAGTGATTCGTGAAGATATGCTGGCTTATACAAAAATCAGTAACAAGCAGAAAGCGAGACTGGTCAGGGATGAAGTTATTCCACGTGATATCCAGGTAATGCCCTTACCGCTGGAGTTAAACAGAAAGCTGTCAGAACTTCCAGTAAGCATGTTGCGGGTAATGGTAGCCGACAGAGTAATACTGATGAATGTAAAAACACGACGCATACTCGATGTTTTTAAAATATAACAATAAAACAGGATAGATTATGTCACTTGGTCCTATAATGCTGGATCTGGATTCTACGGAAATGAGTCCGGAGGAAAAGGAAATTCTGCAAAACCCGTTAGTCGGTGGCGTCATCCTTTTTAGCCGTAACTTTGATAATGTACAGCAACTTATAGAGCTGGTTAAACAGATTCATGCAGTAAGAGAAAATCGCCTGCTTGTTGCAGTAGATCATGAAGGTGGCCGGGTACAGCGCTTTCGTGATGGTTTTACCGCCTTACCGGCAGTACGTCATTTTGGCGAGATTTATGAACATAATCCGAAACGGGCGCATTATCTTGCGCAAACCGCTGGCTGGTTGATGGCCTCGGAACTTCGTGCTGTTGGCATAGATTTCAGTTTTGCTCCGGTACTGGATATCGACTATGGTGTGAGTGAAGTCATTGGTGATCGCGCTTTTCATCGTGATACTCTGATAATTACCGAGCTGGCCCATGCCTATATGCAGGGTATGCACGATGCGGGTATGGCTGCAACGGGTAAACATTTTCCCGGTCACGGAGCGGTGAAAGCTGATTCTCATATTGACATTCCGGTGGATGAGCGTGAGTACCGGCAAATCTATGCTGAAGATATTCAGCCCTTTAAGCGCATGATCCATCATGGCATGGCTGCGGTGATGCCTGCGCATGTTATCTATCCCGATGTCGATACCTTGCCGGCCGGTTTCTCTGAAGTCTGGTTAAAAGACATCCTGCGAACCCGTCTGGATTTTCAGGGCGTTATCTTTAGTGATGATCTTGATATGAAAGGGGCCAGTGTTATTGGTGAGCGTTATAGTG
>JALUTJ010000002.1:6766-6947 GCA_027057985.1 Chromatiales bacterium | reverse complement strand
CAGCTGGTTTAGCTGACGTTAAAGAAATTTTGTAACAGAGGAGATTCATCATGCCATTTCGTTCAGCTTTAAGTGGTATTAATGCAGCCGCACAGGAATTACGTATTATCGGTAATAACGTCGCCAACGCCAGTACCACGGGTTTTAAACAGTCTCGGGCCAACTTTGCTGATGTTTATGC
>JALUTJ010000002.1:0-6756 GCA_027057985.1 Chromatiales bacterium | reverse complement strand
TACCTATTCTACCTCGTTAACGATTTATGATTCACTAGGTACTCCGGCACTCGCCAGTGTCTATTACATCAAGACCGATGTTCCCAATGAATGGGAAATGCATACCTTTGTCAATGGGCAGCATTTACGTGGTCCTGCTGATCCTTCTACGGGGTTATATACGCCAGACAAGATCAAGTTCGATGGTGCCGGTGCACTGGCTCAGATCAATGGTATTAATGTTCCACCGGGCAAGATCAAGTACCCGGGTATTGATACCGGTACCGGTGCGGAACCACTTGAAGTGACGATCGATCTGCAGGGCGCGGTACCTGTAACCCAGTTTGGTGGAGCCTTTACCGTGAACACTATCAAACAAAATGGTTATACCTCTGGTCGTCTTACCGGTATCGATATCGATGACACGGGTATCGTGCGGGCTCGTTTCACCAATGGTCAGAACCGTACCCTGGGACAGGTTACGCTGGCTAATTTCTCTAACCCCAATGGTTTACGTCAACTCGGTGAAACTAACTGGGCAGAGAGTTTCGATTCCGGTCCGGCATTAATTGGTACTCCGGGTTCCGGTAGCCTCGGCCTGATTCAATCCGGTGCGCTGGAAGGCTCCAATGTTGATCTTACCGGGCAACTGGTCAATATGATTACGGCACAGCGTAACTTCCAGGCCAATGCGCAGGTTATTTCAACTGCGGATGCAGTAACGCAAACTGTGATTAATATTCGCTAATAAAGGATAAGACCATGGATCGTATGTTGTATGTTGCTATGTCGGGAGCCAGTCAGAATATGCTGGCACAGTCGATAAATGCCAATAACCTGGCCAATATCAGTACCACGGGTTTCCGTGCCGACCTGGCAGCTGCACGCAGTATGCCTCTTTATGGTGGCAGTGGTCATCCCACAAGGGTTTACTCCATGACAGAAAAACCGGGCATTGATTTTAGCCAGGGTGCCATGAGCACCACCGGCCGAGACATGGATATTGCGATCAGTGGTGAAGGTTTTATTGCGGTGCAGACTCCGGACGGACGTGAAGCCTATACCCGTGCCGGTGACCTGAAAACCGATAATGCCGGTGTGTTACAGACCGGGGCAGGTTATGTTGTTATCGGTGATAATGGCCCGATTACCATTCCTGATGCTGCCAAGGTGGATATTGGTAAGGATGGCACTATCAGTATCAGCCAGATTGGAGATGGTAATGGTGGTTCTACCGTGGTCGATCGTATCAAGCTGGTTAAACCCGATACAAAACAACTCAAACGAAATGAATATGGTCTGTTTGAACTGAAAAATGGTCAACCGGTTGATCGTGATGAGGATGTCAGCGTTGTTTCCGGCACCATTGAAACCAGTAACGTCAATGCTGCGAGTGCCCTGGTCAATATGATCGAGCTGGCACGCCAGTTCGAGTTACAGGTAAAGATGCTTAAAACAGCGGAAAATAATGACAGTGCGGCTTCACAGATACTGAAACTGGCATAAAGATAATGTTCCATATACCTGTACAGTTAAAAACTTTAAGAAATATATCTGAAGTGATGAAACAGGAGGTTATCCAGCTATTGCCGATCAAGACACGCCGTGAATACATCCCTGTAGGATCGGGGGCCGCTGTCCCTGCGGCCCACGGTCTTGATCGACAACAGCTTTCTACCTCCTATGAGTTTCTTTTTGTATCTAAGTGTGCAGGTATATGGAACAGATAGATATATAACAAATTCTGGTATGTATTATGCATTTAATAAACTATAGCGACAAAATTCTGGAGAAAGAAAAATGAGCCAATCATTATGGATTGCAAAGACAGGCCTCGAAGCACAGCAGAACCGCTTATCTGTTGTCAGTAATAACCTGGCCAATGTCAATACCACCGGCTTCAAGCGTGCTCGCGCTGTTTTCGAAGACCTGTTATACCAGAATTTACGCCAGGCAGGCGGCCAGAGTTCGCAGGAAACCGAGTTACCCACCGGTTTAAGTTTAGGTACCGGTGTCCGCACCGTGGCGACACAGAAACTGCATACCCAGGGCAACCTGATCCAGACCAATAATACTTATGATACCGCGATTCAGGGCCGGGGCTTCTTCCAGATTCTTAAGCCGAATGGTGATATTGCCTATACCCGGAATGGTGAATTTCAGGTGAACTCAGCCGGGCAGCTGGTGAACTCCTCCGGTTACCGGGTTCAGCCAGATATTATTATTCCAGAAAACGCTTTAAGCGTAACCATTGGTACTGATGGTGTGGTTTCGGTCACCCAGCCAGGTAACCCTACACCGGCACAGGTTGGTGTTATCCAGATAGCCGACTTTGTTAACCCTGCCGGCCTGCAATCGATTGGTGGCAACCTCTATGTTGAAACCGGTGCCAGTGGTGCGCCCGTAGTCGGCAGTCCCGATAGCAGTAACCTGGGTTCCTTGATCCAGGGTTCGGTAGAAAGTTCCAATGTCAACGTGGTGGAAGAACTGGTCAATATGATTGAAACCCAGCGTGCCTATGAAATGAACTCCAAGGCGATTTCTACCGCGGATCAGATGTTGCAATACATTAACAATAATCTTTAATTCAATGTAGCAGGATGAAGATGAAACATTACCTGAAAAATATTTTCCTTGTTGCTGTTAGTCTGTCGTTATCGGCCTGTTTAAAACCGATTAATATCAAGCAGGCAGAAGATCAGCACAAACCAAAAATACCGCCGCTGAAAATTGTTCGCCGAGATAACGGAGCAATATACCAGCAGGGTATGCGGGTTGGCCTGTTTGAAGATACCACGGCAAAGTATGTGGGTGATGTTTTAACGATTATCCTGAGTGAGAATACCAATGCCAGCTCAACATCCAATACCAATAGTTCAAAAGATAACAAGGTTGAATTACCCGGGCCAACGCTTGCTGGTAACAAGGTATTGAAAGATGGCGTGGAAATACTGGAAAACAAGTTTAATGGTGAACGTGAGTTCAGTGGTCAGGGTACTAGCGCCATGAACAGTACCTTTAATGGCAAGTTAACCGTTACCGTGATCGAGGTACTTCCAAACAATAACCTGGTCGTGCGTGGTGAAAAAATGATGGTGCTAAACCAGTCGGATGAGTATGTTCGTTTTATCGGCATCGTGCGACCAAAGGATATCGATCAGGATAATACCGTGCAGTCGTTCAAGGTCGCTAATGCACACATGGCCTATGCCGGTAAGGGTGACCTTTCTGCAGCAAATCGTATGGGGGCACTGGGTCGATTCTTCCAGAGCCAGGCCTGGCCTTACTAGGAAATAAAGGGGAACAACGATGTTATCAGGAAAAGATCTCAGTTTTACCGTTCTCGCTGGCCTGGTATTACTGCTGAGTATGAGCTTTGGTTCGGTACGTGCAGAAAGAATAAAAGATCTGACCCAGGTTGAAGGCGTGCGTTCTAATCAGCTGGTGGGTTACGGTCTGGTTGTTGGTCTCAACGGTACCGGTGATGGTTCAGGCCGGGCAACCACGCAAAGTTTACGCAGTATGCTGTCACGTCTTGGTGTTAATGTACCGCCGGGTGTTACCCTGCAGGCAAAAAATGTCGCTGCCGTAGCGATTCATGCCGAGTTACCACCTTTTGCAAAGGCCGGTATGAAAATTGATGTTACGCTTTCATCAGTTGGCAGCGCCAAGAGTTTACGCGGTGGCAGCCTGTTAATGACTCCGCTCAAAGGTGCTGACAACAAGATTTATGCCATTGCTCAGGGTAGTGTAGTGGTGAGTGGTTTTGGTGCCGAAGGCAATGATGGCTCCCGTATTACGGTCAATGTGCCAAGTGTAGGTCGGATTATCAACGGTGCTATTGTTGAACGTTCTATAGATACCCCGTTTGGTTTAAATAAGGAAGTGGTTCTGAACCTGTATAAGCCAGACTTTACCACGGCAAACCGGCTGGTTCATGTCATCAACAATACAATCGGTCCGGGTACCGCGTATGCGCGTGATGCAGGCGCCATCGTGGTCAATTCACCGACGGATACTTCGCAGCGGGTTGCTTTTATTTCCATGCTGGAAAATATGACCATCACTCCGGCAGAACCTGCGGCAAGAATCGTTGTTAACTCACGTACCGGCACCGTGGTTATCGGTAAGAATGTCCACATCCTGCCAGCAGCCGTATCACATGGTAACCTGACTGTAACCATTACCGAGGGCAGCCAGGTGAGTCAACCGAATGCTCTGGCACAGGGACAGACCGTAGTAACTCCTATTTCTGAAATCAATGCGAATCAGGACAAACGTACCTTTAAAATCGAGGATAGTCCGACTCTCGATGATGTGGTTCGTGGCCTTAATGAGCTGGGGCTTGCACCGGGTGATCTGGTGGCTATTCTTGAAGCACTGAAAGAAGCGGGTGCACTTAATGCCGAGCTGGTCGTGATATAAAAGCCTGGAACATGCCAGCACACCATGGCAAATACAATAATCAGGCGAACAGGGCTGTGTCTGAGCATTGAACCGCAAACCATGCCTCTCACCTTTTTAACCCCATACGTCTGAGTCACCAGTTCTTCCCTGTTTGTCAGCAAAAAAACAGGCACGGAACCTGCATAGTTATAGTTGTATAAAGAGGCAGGAAAATGCAAGGCGCAATCACTACACCGACATATACCGATTTTGCAGGACTGGCAGAGATGCGGGCTCGTTCTCGCGTTGATCCGCAGGCATCCCTGCGCAAGGTGGCAAAGCAGTTCGAGGGTATTTTTATCCAGATGATGTTGAAAAGCATGCGTGATGCCAGTATGGGCGATGATATTTTCGATAGCGACCAGTCAAAACTGTATCGGGACATGTTCGACAAGCAGATTGCGCTGGATATGGCCAGTGGTAAGGGTATCGGTATTGCCGATACGCTGGTCAGGCAGCTCAGCCGCAACAAGTCTGGGCATGAAGCAGCAACATCTTACCCGGCAACGGCACAGCAGCGGCAGTTCGAGGTGCCGGAAGCAGGCAAGATCTTGCCGCCGCAGAATCTGGAAACACCTGGTGCATCAGGGACAGAATCCCACAATGATGCAGACACCACTAAAGATATTAGTCAGTTTAAAAATGCTGATGAATTCAGGCGTTATCTGATGCCTTATGCAGAAAAAGCCGCGGCTAAACTCGGTGTCTCACCTGAATTACTGGTTTCGCAGGCAGCGCTTGAAACTGGCTGGGGCAAGGCTATTGCAACAAGGCCAGATGGCAGTAGCAGCTATAACCTGTTCAATATCAAGGCGGACCACCGCTGGCAAGGGGATCGTATCGTTAAAACAACCCTGGAGTATGACAATGGTATCGCGAAATATGAGAAAGCATCTTTCAGAGCTTATCACTCTTATGCTGACAGCTTTAATGATTATGTCAATTTTCTTCGTTCGAACAGCCGTTATGCTGATGCTCTTCAGTGGCACGGTGATAATCAGCGCTTTATCAAAGGGCTACAGCAGGCGGGCTATGCTACCGATCCGAACTACGCGGACAAGGTAATGGATATTTTTTATCGTACATTCTCTGACAGAGATGATGCGATCACGTTAGCAGAGCAGGTAAGTTAAATGTCAACTTCTGACGTATTATCGATTGGATTGTCAGGAACGGTTGCCTCTGAACGCAGACTGGCAACGGCTGGGCATAATATTGCCAATGCCAATACCGAGGGCTTCTCACGCCAGCGTGTCGAGGTCAATTCAAGGCCACCACAGTTATCCGGTGTTGGTGCGCTGGGCACCGGTGTGCAGATCGACAATGTTAAAAGGATTCATGATGACTTTGTTTCATCTGAGGTACGCACCAATGCCTCGATTGCCAGTGGTTTGCAAACCAGTTATGAATTTACCAGCCAGATCGATAATATGCTGGCCGACCCAAATGCCGGCCTTGCGCCAACCTTACATTCATTTTTCAATTCGATTAACAGTGTTGCCAATGATCCCGCTTCACAATCTTCCCGTGAGGTCATGATAGGGGAAGCCAATGCCCTGAGTGAACGTTTTGCCTATCTCGATAGTCGTTTTGAAAGCCTGCGCAAGGGGACAAATGAAACACTGAGAAGTCAGATTAACGAAGTAAACGATCTTGCAAAAGGTATTGCCGATCTTAACTGGAAGGTGGTACTCGCTCGTGAAGTTACCCAGGGTGAGCCAAGTGACCTGCTGGATCAGCGTGAGCGCCTGTTACACCAGCTGGCACAGCGGGTTGTGGTGCGTACCACCGAGCAGGAAGATGGTTCACTGAATGTTTTTATTGGTAATGGCCAGACACTGGTTATAGGGAAACGGCATGCCGCGCTTGACCTCGTGGCAAACCAGCATGATCCTTCCGTACTGGAAGTGGTTTACCAGAACGAAGGACAGGCCGATGCCGTGATCACTAAATTTATGAAAGGCGGTTCGATTGGTGGGCTGCTGGACTTTCGTGAAAACATGCTCGATAGCGCGCAGAATGAACTGGGGCGAATAGCGATTGGCGTTAGTAAAACTTTCAATGATCAACACCACAAGGGAATGACGCTGGATAATGAGCTAGGCGGTGACTTTTTTAATCCGATAGACAGTGATTCACCTTTAACACTGCCCAGTAAAGATAACCAGGGTGACTATGCCTTAAAAACCACGATTACCAATACGGATAATCTGACGACCAGTGATTACATTCTAAACTACAATGCAGGTATCTATACTCTGATCAGAAAAAGCGATGAAAAAATTGTCGGTAAGTTTGATTCATTGCCACAACATGTAGAAAGTGAAGGCT
>JALUTJ010000001.1 GCA_027057985.1 Chromatiales bacterium | reverse complement strand
ACACCCACCTGCGCGGTGACGATATCTTTTTCCAGCAGCAGGCGGTAATTAGCCAGTTGCACCAGGTATTCCGCCTCGGCCAGTAACCAGTCATTGCGCAGGTGGGTGTTATTGCGTACCAGTTTGGTCAGGTTGGTACGCAGATTTTTCTGCGCGGTTTTCAGTGCTTCAATCTGTTGCTGGTATTGCTCGCTGCTGCTTTGCTGTTGTTGTTTCAGGGCATTGATTTGCTGATTCAGTTGCTGCTGTGCCAGTTGTTCACGAATGCTATTTTTCTGCTGGTTTTCCCATAGCAGGTAAAAGCCACCCAGGGTACCGAGAATAACGAAAAAGATAATAATAAACAGCAAGGCATGTACCGCGCTGGTTTTTTTTACCGTGGCAGGTTTTGTTTCAGCTTTGGCGGGCGTTTTTTTCTTTTCTTTTTTATCTGCCGTTTTTTTCTCAGGCTCTGTCATGTGTTATCCGTTACTGGTTTCAGGAATGTTTGATTACATTTTGCTTCAGGGCATCGATAATGGCACTGTCACTGGCTGCTGCAGCAACCCAGAGGCTACCGCAAAAACCGGCCTGCTGTGCAATGCTGACCAGGCGGGGGTTGATGAGCAGCAGGGGCACCTGTTTCAGGTCTACCTGTGTTGCTTCGGGCAGCATATCCAGCAGGTTTTGCAGGTTTTCAGCACTTGTAATGACAATAGCGGCTATCTGCTTTTTCTGCAAATATTGTTGCAGGGGTCGGGTGTCGCTACTGGCCCGGCTGCGCCGGTAAACCTCGAGATAATCCACACTGGCCCCGCGTTGTCGCAGACTGTCGGCCAGCAGTTCGCGGCCACCGTTGCCACGTACAATCAATATGCGTTGTCCCGCAACCTTTTGCAGTGCGGGCAGGGCCAGCAGGGCTTCAGTATTATAGGTTTGTTCGGGAACAATATCGGCCTTGCGACCGCATCGTGCTTCAAGAGCCCTGGCCGTGGCCTTGCCGACAGAGGCCATTTTTACCCTTGCCGGTAGCTGGCACAGTGCAGGCAGTAAGTCACAGCCAATATTGACCGCGTTGGCGCTGATAAAGAAGATAATATCGTACTGCGCAAGCTGGCCGGTAATGGCCGGGTCAAGTTGCTCTGGTTCAGCTGCTGTGATCTCGGTTACCGGCAGTCGCAGCACCTCGCCACCGGCAGCCTCGATACCTTTGGCCAGTGCTTCGGCCTGGTGCGCAGGCCGGGTGACGACAATATAGGCAGGCTTGTCCATTCTAAGTCGCGATAGAATCAGGACTCGGCATAAAGTTCATTGAGAATTTTATCCGCACCGCGCGAGAGCAGGTCCTCGGCAAGGACGATGCCCAGCTCCTCGGCATTTTCCGGTGGCCCGGCAATTTCACCGCGGACGATTTTTTTGCCATCAACCTGACCGACAAGACCACGCAGCAGGATGATGTCGCGCTCGTATTCGGCATAGCCGGCAATCGGCACCTGGCAGCCACCCTGCAGGCGCTGGTTCATGGCGCGCTCGGCCAGCACCCGGATGCGGGTTTTATTGTCATTGAGTGGTGCGATCAGGTTCAGCACGCGGCTGTCGTCAGTGCGACATTCAATCCCCACCGCCCCCTGGCCAATGGCTGGCAGGCTGACATCGGTACCAATATACTGGGTAATGCGATCTTCAAATTCGAGGCGCTTTAGCCCGGCCGCGGCGAGGATAATGGCATCGTATTCGCCATCGTCGAGCTTTTTCAGGCGGGTATTGACGTTACCGCGTAGATCCAGGATTTCCAGATCCGGGCGCAGAGCTGCGATCTGGCACTGGCGGCGCAGGCTGGAGGTACCGAGGCGGGCACCCTGCGGTAACTCATCGAGGGTTTTAAAGGTATTGGAAACAAAGGCATCGCGCGGATCTTCACGTTCACAGATGACTGCCAGTGACAGGCCATCGGGAAATTCCACCGGCACGTCTTTCATCGAATGGACCGCGATATCGGCGCGGCCCTCGAGCATGCCGGTTTCCAGTTCCTTGACGAACAGGCCCTTGCCCCCCACTTTTGCCAGCGGGGTATCGAGAATTTTGTCACCCTGCGTGGTCATGGTCACCAGCTCGACCTTCAGATCCGGGTGGTGGTGTTGCAGCATCTGGCTGACATAATTGGCTTGCCACAGGGCCAGTGGGCTTTTGCGGGTTGCAATGCGCAGGGTATCTTCAGACATGAATTTTTCTCGTGTTAATGGTGATATAAATACAATTTATCGAACTAAACGGGGTCAATCTTGTAAAAGGCATATAATACACGATTTATTGGTTTGCCTCTGCGGCTATAAGGAGAAGATAGCTCATGTTTTCAGGTGGAAAGCAGCGTACAGATTCCTCGTTATTTGCAATATTCATGCTCGGCATGTGGCTGATCAGTGCCCCGTTACAGGCTGCCGAAGTGGCCACAGAGGAACTACCCCCGGTCAAAATCACAACCGCCACCAATCTTGAGGCCGATGCAGGGCTGGCCGCGAGCAAGCAGGCACCGCTGTTACTGTTTTTCTCCATGAAACATTGCCCTTATTGCCGCGAAGTGGAAGAAGATTTTCTCAAGCCCATGCTGCGCAGCGGTGAGTATGAGAACAAGGTGGTGATTCGCAAGGTAAAGCTCGATGGTGTTGACAGTGTCATCAGTTTCGATGGCCGGGAAATGGATATCGAGGATTTCCAGGATCAGTACAATGTGTCCATGGTGCCAACGCTTATCCTGGTGGATAAAAATGGTCGGCAAATGGCCCCCGAAATCGTGGGTATTGCCAACCCTTATTACTACAGTGCCGAACTGGATAACCTTATCGACAAGGTGCTGAACAAACTGCGCGCCCTTGCCAGTAATTAATACGGTATTTCCTTCCTCGCCATACAGAAGGCAGGGAGACGGGAAAAGCTGAAAATGCTGATGCGATTATTTTTTTTATTACTGCTACTTCTTCCCCTGTCCCTTTCTGCGTCACCTTTACCTGACTATAGCCTGCATTATGATCCGGCACGTAATCCTTTTGCCGATGGGCGTGATGCCATCAGGCGTGCGACTCAGAGTCAGCGCAGAATACTGATTGAGCTGGGCGGTAACTGGTGTAGCTGGTGTAAACGACTGGATCATTTTTTACAGACGCACCCCACCATCAAAAAAGAACTGCATAACACCTTTGTATTGTTAAAAGTGAATGTCAGTGAAGAAAACGATAACCACGAATTTCTAAAAGTGTTTCCTGCAGCGCAGGGTTACCCGCATATGTATGTCAGTGAAAGTAATGGCAAGTTGTTGTATTCACAGGATACCGCTGAATTTTTACAGAGTGGGCGTTACTCGGCTAAACGCTTCAAACAGTTCTTTAAACGCTGGAAAAAAGCCTCAGAGTAAAGTATGAGTTTCAAGCGCAGATATACAATTAGCCGGCGTGATTTTATTCGCATCATTAGCAGTTCTCTCGCTGCCTGCCCAGTTGCAAGCCTGGCAGCAAAAACATCAACTGCCATAGAGGAAAAAGAACCCTGGCGTACCCTTTCGGCGGTACAGCAACATCTTTTGCCTGCGGGGAAAGCCGTACCGGGTGCCGCGGACATCAATGCACTGGCTTATCTGCAAAATATGCTCAGGGCACCGGATATGGCAGAAGAGGATCGACTGCTGATTTATAACGGAGTTGGCTGGTTAAACGGGCTATCACAACAGCAAAAGAAAAAAGATTTTATCGAGCTTGATTTTACAGACAGGGAAACCCTGCTACGCCAGGTCGAGAATTCACGTAAGGGCGAACAATGGCTGTCACTGCTGTTAACCTACCTTCTCGAAGCGCTGGTCAGTGACCCGGTCTATGGGGGTAATACCAATGGTATTGGCTGGACATGGTTGCAGCATCAACCCGGCTTTCCGCGACCACCGAAAGAAAAAACCTATCCACATCTGGCAGCAAGACGATACAGGACAACCAAAGGATGACAGATTACGATATCTGCATTGTGGGCAGTGGTGCCGGTGCGGCGCCGGTGGCGCTGGAACTTTCCCGCGCCGGCAAGTCGGTGGTGGTGCTGGAAAAAGGCCCCTGGTTTACCGAGAAGGATTACTTCAAGGATGATCTGGCCTGCTGTGCCCGTAGTGTCTATACCCCGGCATTGAAAGATGAAAAGCATGTTATCGAAGAAGAATACCAGGACGGCAGCTGGCGTGGTGAATCCACCGAAGAGTCGGGCTGGGATTTCTGGAATGGTAACGTAGTTGGTGGCTCGTCTAATTTTATGAGCGGTTTTTTTTATCGTCTAAAGCCTGAAGACTTTCGCCTGCGTTCCGAGTTTGGCCCCATCGAAGGAGCCAATATTGCCGACTGGCCGATCAGTTATGATGAACTCGAACCCTATTATACAAAGGTGGAACACGAGGTCGGCATATCCGGTAAGGTGCAGCCGCATCGCTTCCAGGAACCGAGATCAACAGCGGATTTCCCCTACCCACCAACCAGTGAACATCCGGTGGTCGAGCATATCGACAGCGCCTGTGAACGGCTGGGCTACACCTCATTAAAAACGCCACGGGCAATCCTGCCTCATGCAGCAATGCAGCGTCAGGGCTGTGCCTATTCCGGTTTCTGTGGCAGCTATGGTTGTGCCACCGGTGCCAAGGGCAACGCCCGTGCTGCACTGCTGGATCATGCAGTGCGCAGCGGGCATTGTCAGATTATTGCCAATGCCCATGTTTATAAACTGGTATCCGATAGCAGGGGCAGAGTCAGTGAAGCGCGATATTATGATGCCGAGCATAAAAGCCATCGCATCCGTGCAAAAATTTTTGTCGTTGCCTGTCAGGCCATTGAAACCAGTCGCCTGTTACTTGCCTCGACCGGTAGCAGGCATCCCAATGGGCTGGGTAACAACCATCAGCAGCTTGGGCGTAACCTGCTGTTTTCTGCCGGGGGCAGTGGTAGTGGTGATTTTATTTATGAGCAGCTCGATAAGGAAACGGCAGAACAACTTAAAGTTCGTGGCCCCTTTGTCAATCGTGGCCTGCAGGACTGGTATTTTATCGATGATAAAAAGATGGGCGGACGCTTAAAAGGCGGTGTGATAGATTTTCTATTGCAACATCCTAATGCGGTAAGTCGTGCCGGGTCAGTTAAATGGGATAGCAACGATAAATTACGCTGGGGTACAGAGCTGCAACAACAACTGCATTCCAGCTTCACTGCTGCACAGACGATAAATTTTGAAGTATTCAATGACTGGCTGCCTAACGATAACTGCTTTGTAGCACTGGATAACAAGGTGAAAGACAAATGGGGAAATCCAGTAGCAAAAATTCGTATTGGCTACCATGAGCATGATCTTAAAGTCGGTGAATACCTGAGCCAGAAGGCCGTAAAGGTATTAAAGGAAATGAAAACAGAAAATATCAGCTATGGGGTAAGTGGCTTACCACCGGCTAACCTGGTGGCAGGGGGCTGCCGCTTTGGTAATGATATTAGAACCTCGGTACTGGATCGCAACTGCCGGGTACACGATGTTGAAAACCTGTATGTCACCGATGGTAGCTTTATGCCAACCGGTGGCAGTGTTCCCTATACCTGGACTATCTATGCCAATGCTTTCAGGGTGGCAGATATTATCAAGCAGGTTATTTAAAGCTGTTTGCCGCTCTTAAATCTGAATATAAAGTTATTCTACCTTATGCTTAATCAGGAGTTCGGAATAGCCCATGTCTTCAACCAGGATGTGATTATTGAGCCAGTTTTTCAGGAATTGCATCAGTTCATTGGTAAGGTCAAAGTTCGGATCTTTTGCTTTTTCATTAAGTTCACCGAGTTGTTCTGTGATTTTTTTATGCGAAGCCAGGTGTTCCTCGGTAGCAATATAATCATGCCGGGTAAAGAGGCTTTCTTCATATATAAAATGTGAGCGGGCATAGTTAATCAGTTTTTTCAGCACGAATTTGGAAATCGTCGCGCCTTCACCATTCTCAATGGCATCATGCAGCTCGTTGATCAGGGAAATAAGTACCTTGTGTTGACGATCGATGGAGGGTACACCAACAGAGAGTTTGTCATTCCATTCGTAAAACATGGATCTGTCCTTTATTAAACTTTGAGAGATGATTACAGCATATCACAAAATTTTCTGTGTAAATCTGCTGGCGTTTGAATCTGGTAGTGATTTACAAAGTTTTACATTGATGACAAGGCTGATGCAGTTACCACTGATAGTTGAGTATCAGTAACATAGTTTTTTTATCAACTACTGGCGTAATTCGGACTTTATTATAGCGGGTAGTAAAATAATAACTGGAGAGGATACCTATCGTGGCCCCGGCCAGTACATCTTCCGGGTAATGCCGGTTGGCATAGACTCGGCTGTAACCGACATAGCTTGCTGCGAGATAGGCGGGAATCGCGTATTTAAGACCATAACGAAAGTGAATAAAGGAAGCGCCCATAAAAGCAGCAGAGGTATGACCGGAAGGAAAGGAGGAGCAGCAGCTACCATCGGGACGGCGTTTATGAGTAATGGTTTTCAGGGTATAGGTGGTTAGCAGGGTAGTGCCCATGGCCTTGTAAAATTGTGTTGAACCTTCATTGTTAGTTTCATAAAACAGGCTTACCCCAAGGCCTGTGAGTGGCACCACGACCTGCAGAATATCACCATTTGTTTCAACCTGGCTCGCGCTATGGGCAGGTAATGATGCAGTAAGAGTAAATATAAATGCCACCAGAGATGATTTGATATGAGTCATAATGTTTTCAATCTTTTTCACCGTAGAGACGCTGAGAACGCAAAGTTTTTTTGAGTAGGTTAGACTTCAGTCTAACAAAATAAAAAAATCTACGGATATTTTTCTCGCAAAATAAACACCCTCTCCCAGAGGGAGAGGGAAAAATCTTTTCCTAAAAAGATACAAAGCCAGATTTTAGTCTGACAAAATAAACACCCTCTCCTTTCAGGAGAGGGCAGGGGTGAGGTGATAT